>DAOUDD010000001.1:0-10825 GCA_034431765.1 Ktedonobacteraceae bacterium
TACCCATATCTTACAAGAAGATTTGGCTATTGTACATCCTCCCAATCATGTAAAGTGCCATCTTACCGGGAGTATTGTACCAAAGACGGCTTTGGGGGAAATAGCTGTGGTTCGCTTGCACTTGACCATAAAGTTCTGTTAGTTTCCTAGATGCTGTGAATATATTATAATCATAGAGTCATAGATATGTTACGATACTTTCTCAATTACTGTAAATGCTGAAGATCATTATTTGCACATTCCCTTGAGAGAAAGAATGCGAAAGTATTTGTACGCTATATGACTATAACTTTTGTTTGAGACGAATATATCTTCTTAATGAAGGGAAACATGTTCATGCAACGTTTTTTGCCGCAGCGCAATCTCTATCGCCTCCTCCTATTGGGTATAGTTGTTGTATCTCTCTTTGCTGCAATTTTCAGTGACTGTTGTTAAATGATCTTGTTACAACCGTTCTATTGGAGAATGGGAACGACAGCGCTGCCGAATCAGCTCTGCAAGCTCTTCGGCAGCGCTGTAACGTATCTCCCATTGTTGCTGTTCACCTTCATACTTGATCTAGCAATTGCACGTGCGAAACTGCAAGCTCCATTGAAGACAAGCTACTTATTTCTGTGTAGTACGTCAACCAGCGCGTGTGTTGCCACTGTAATATCTTCTGCATTCACTACCGCAGTAATAACAGCAATACCACTGGCACCTGTACGTAGCACCGCAGGAGTATTATCCCGTGTTATGCCACCAATTGCAACCAGGGGAATCGAGGAAAAAGAGGAGATTTCTTGCAACAGGGAGAGTCCAACAGCCCCTCCCGCATCAGCTTTGGTACTGGTCGGGTAGATCGGCCCAACACCGAGGTAGTCGGCTCCAGCCTGGATTGCATCCCGCGCTTCGGCTACCGTACCGGCTGAGACGCCAAGAATGCGTTTGCCGAGCAGTTTGCGAGCAAGCGAAGAGGGCATGTCGTCCTGTCCCACGTGCGCTCCATCTGCATCAATTGCCAGGGCTACATCGATGCGGTCATTGACGATCAGCAGCACACCGGCTTCCCGCGTGAGTGCGCGCAAGGCCAATCCCTCCTCGACAAGCATGCGCGTGCTCGCAGTCTTGTCGCGCAGTTGGATAACCGTTGCTCCACCCCTGATCGCTGTCTCGGCAACGTTCAGTGTTGAGCGACCACGTGACCACTCGCGATCAGTCAGTACATGTAGAGCAAGGCGCGCTTGAAGCGTTTCAGCCTCTATTGCATCGCTCATTCGCTGAGGCTCACTTTCTGCAGTTGACCGAGAAGCTCGCTGTCGAGTTGAGCAACGGCATCGAGCAAGTGTGAACGGAAGGTTCCAGGACCGCCAGCTTTAGGGGCAGCAATTTCTCCAGCAACGCCCATTGCTACCAGGCCAGCAGTTGCAGCGAGCAGGGCGTCAGGCTCGACGGCAAGAAATGCACCGATAAGACTTGTAGACATGCAGCCGCTTCCAGTAATTGATGCCAGGAGAGGATGTCCATTATCAACCTGGGCAAGACGATTCCCATCGCTGATACTGTCACGTACACCAGTGATAGCGACGGTGCAGTTGAACTCGCGGGCCGCTCCACGCACCACGATCTCAGGCTCAGCTGAGAGCGAGATCGACTCGACACCACGTGTTTCACCAGCGACACCAATCAATGCACCGATTTCAGAAGCATTGCCACGCAGCACTGAGATGCGTAGTTGAGACAACAGCGTCAGAGCACTTTCTGTCCGTAGCCGCGTCGCTCCAGCTCCAACAGGGTCAAGCACGATAGGGATATTCCGTTCATTTGCTCGTTTACCTGCGCGTAGCATCGATTCGATCTGTTCCGACGTGAGTGTGCCGATGTTGAGTACCAGTGCACCGGCGAGGCTCACCATCTCTTCGACCTCTTCAATCGCGTGGGCCATAACTGGTAATGCGCCGATTCCGAGCGTGATATTCGCCGTGTCGTTCATCACGACCATGTTCGTGATATGGTGGACCAGCGGTTTATTGCTTCGTATACGTTCGATAAGAGCTGGCAGTTCTGTTGTAGATGTGCTCATGAAATGTTCCTCCATCTAAATAATCCTGTAAGTCAGTTCAGAAATTGTTCCTCTTCAGATACTGGCTGTTCGATGTTTTCCTGTGGAGTCGCAGCCTGCTTTTTCGCAGCATTCCACAACCAGAAATGATCAACAGGACCATGCCCATGTCCAATCCCTGGCGCGTTACGAATCGCTCCCGTCACGTAGCGCTTGGCGCGGCGCATCGCCTCCTCTACGGACCAGCCACGGGCAAGGAGCGCAGTGATGGCGGCAGAAAAAGTGCAGCCGGTGCCGTGTGTGTGAGGTGTATAAATCCTTTCAGCATGCAGCTCAACGAACGATTCTCCATCAAAGTAGATATCTGTCGGTTCGCTGGCGCTATGACCTCCCTTAATCACAACGTGGCGCGGACCCAGCGTGTGGATCGCGCGTGCAGCATCGCGCATCTCTGCCATTGTCTCGACGCGCCGTTCGAGCAGCACTTCCGCTTCAGGCAGATTCGGTGTCACGACCTCTGCAAGTGGCAGAAGCTTCTCGCGTAGCGTTGTCACTGCTTCCGGTTGCAAGAGATGCGCGCCTCCTTTCGCTACCATCACCGGATCAACCACCAGCCGCAGTTGCCACTTCTCCACTCGTCGGGCTACCGCTAGGATGATCTCAGAGCTTGAGAGCATCCCAGTTTTAGCACAATCAGCGCCAATATCTTCAAGGACAACATCGATCTGCCCCTCGATCAGCTCAATGGGTAGATCGTAAGCCGCACGGACACCCTGCGTATTCTGTACCGTGATAGCTGTAATTGCTGACATACCGTAGGCTCCCAGTGCCGCAAACGTTTTGAGGTCTGCTTGAATGCCAGCACCGCTGCTTGAGTCTGAGCCTGCGATAGTTAACGCGCGTGCAACTTTCTGTTGTGAATCTTGCATTTCCCTCACCTTTACCATTGGGATATATCAGGTAGATCCTTTCTCAAAAGGCTTTATGCTTCCTGAGAAGATGTCTCTGTCCGTTGGAAGTAACTTCGACCAAGCAGGTAATAGATAGCTCCACTGACTAATGCACCGATAATGCCGCTGAAATCCATCCCGCCCAGCAGATGAGCAAGCGGACCCTGCCAGCTCTGTCCCGACCACGGCAGAGTGGCCGAACCGATGAAGGGAATGGTGACAGCAAAGCCAACCAGCCAGGAGATGAGCGCACGCCAGAAGACACCCCCCCTATACCAGTAGAAACCCCCACGTCCGCACGTCAATTGATCAGCAACATACCCACCACGGCGAAAGACGAAGAAATCGACGAGCAACACAGCGGCCCATGCTGGTACCCAGAGGTAGGTGAGCAGCAGAAAGTCAACGTAGAAGCCCAGAAAATTCGTGACCAGGTCACTATATGTCTGAGCCTGCGTGAAGTGCGTCAGCAGCGCAATCCCATAGACAAATATTGCTCCCACGATCCCGCAGATCAGAGCAGAGATCCAGCGTTTCAGTGGAATGTCCATTGCCAGTGCCGCCAGTCCTGCCGTGTAGACATCGAAGTAGTTTGCCCACAATTCGCCGAGAATGACGAAGAGCAGGAAGGGAACGATCAACCAGGGTGGTGTTGCCGCAGTAATGACACTCAGCAGATCAGGATTGCTGGGATTGATCGTGTAGAGCAGCACTCCAAGTATGCCTAGAAGAGCTGTCGAGAGTCCAATGCCGAGACCCGACCACCATGCGACTCGTCTTGTTGAGCTTGTGCGTGGAAGGTAGCGTGAGTAATCTGAGCCGAAGGGAATCCACGACGCGATCAATGCGTAGATCAGGCTGCCTCCAACCACCATCGCTGCGATACGTGGTGTACCGGAGACGGTGGTAGGCAGGTTCCAGTGAATTTTTGGCAACAGCACGACGAAGAGCAGAGCACAAAAAGCCATAAAGACGATCGCGCCAAACTTCTCAAAAACATGCACCGTCCGGTGCCCATAGATTGCGACAAGCACGGAGAGCAGCAGCATCAGTGTGATTGCTCCCATCGCGACGCCTGTTGTCTTCGGTAGACCGAAAATTCCCGCCAACTGCACCGCCGCCCAGCCGGCAATCACACAATCGACAGCGAACCAGCCAATCGCCATCATCCAGAGCAGTGCTGCACCAAGATAGCTACCGCGATGCCCGAAGATAGCGCGCGCGAAGACCATCTGCGGCGTTCCCGTTTTGACACCTGTCGCGCTGATCAGGCCGTGCAGAACAGCGGCGAGTAGCGCACCAATAGCAATTGCAATGATGCTATCGAGCAGGCCAAGCTGACCATCCTTTAAGCCAATAATAAGTGGTGCACCGATGACGAGCGCTCCAGTAAAGAGAGACGCGTAATTGGCCATCGCACCAGTCCAGACAAGCGCTAGCTCACGCGCTGAACCATGCCGCTCGCTATCCGGCACCGGTTCCATGCCGCGCCGCTCAACCTGTAGAAACTCATTCGACGGAACTTCTTGTACCCCTACGCTATCAACCTCTTCTTGCTTCATGTTTAACCCCTTGTTACTGGACCAGAAGGAAAAGAGCTGGCGTGGGGAGACAAAAAGGGCACTGAGGCAAAAAAGCCTATACCAGTGCCCAGAGAAGACGCTTCGCAAATGTCTCGAAGTGTTGCTCCCTGCGCTGGCATTATCCAGATCAGGTTCCAGCAGTCGGTGGCGAACTCGGCCACCCTCTCAGCCTGGCTTCCCCAAGCTCCCGCGCTATGAAAATCGGCAGAAAAAAGTGTATTTCTGTTATACCATATTGCCCCTTCTCTCTACAAGGGGAAGACTCATGCCTATCAATCTTGCGCTTCTCTTGTTGACATAGAGCTTTCATTACTTGTCCACAAGTACATGTCCCCACACCTTCGCGTTTCGGTAGGTCGCAACAGTACTGACAGATTGGGTGTCATCCTGGTAGTCTCCTACTGCGACCCCAATATGTCCGTCTTTCAAAGCACTGTTCTGTACCTGCTGGACGTGCTGACCATTGATAAACAGGTGAAAAGTGCTTCCTGACGCTATTACTGTGAGTGTATTGGTCTGATTATAGCCACGATGAAGCGCTGAACTGGAACCCTGAAATAGCTTACGATATGGTTGATTATGGATAAGGAGGCCGAGTCCGTAGGAACCTTGCGGATCGACATAGAAGTAGTAGAGACTATTGAGAGCGTCGGAACGAAAGACTAGTCCAGCAAGTGGACCTTGTAGAAGTGTGACGTCTATCTGGTACGTAAAGTCTGTTGCCTGGACTGCATCAGCGTTACAATAATTCGTGCCAATGGAGTTCACATGATACACACCTTGCTGGAACGTACAGTTATTGCCCACATTCCACTGACTTGTAGCACTTTGTTGAGCGAGTGAATCATCCACAACGGGTGTTGTAAGCGGCGACTCTACCGTCTTGTTCGAAAATGTTTGTTGAGCTTGTTGAGCGACGGTGGACCGTGAAGATGGATGCGCTATTCCCTCTAAAAAATAGGTTGCTGCCGCCCCTAAAAGTACAAAGAGCAGAAAGAGCAGCAGTATAGTCATTGTCCTTCTAGAGACGAACATCTTCCGCACGCTCTTACTCTGAAGTGCTTCCGGTACACGTGCGGCATGCGTTGTAGTAGGAGGGGGAGATGGATCTATCGCTACATCATTGTCTTTCTCCGCAGGCAGATCAGAGGGCAGAGTTTCGTGTTTTGTACTCTCGTCTGTACTCCCTCTTTTGGCAATGCGTTTAAGTAAGCCAAGTTCATCTGCATTTTTCTCAAAGATCTGGCACAATTGTTGACGATAGTGTGGACTGGGGAAGGAATAGCCAGTCTCCCAGCGTGCGACAAGAACGGATTGTGCGTCTATCTTTTCAGCAACATCCATCTGTGACCAGCCTCGGCGGAGTCGTTCCTGTTTCAAACGCTCATTCGGCTCATATGAATATTTTTTCTTGCTTTCTCGTTCCTTGAGATATTCTTGCATCGACTGCTTCTCCATATCGTTTCTGTCATACGACTTTGCATTGCATGAAGTACGCACCACGTTATGATGTAGAAACGCCCCATTTTTCTCTACAAGTCTCCCGGTAGAAGCGCCTCTTCGGACACTATTATAGCGTATTATGGGCTTCGTCTTGAAGGTCCTATTCGCTGAAAAAGGCACTATCTTCTTGCCTATCTCAAAAAGCGATAAGAAAAAGGCACAGTGGAGATAAGAGAAAGGCAACTAAAAGCCAGGAAGAAGGCATAGATTCGAGCATAAAGAGGGGCTATACTTGGCAATGTAGATCGAGGCACATACACAAAGGGTACGCTCTCTGAGTTTAATCTATTTCTACTTCATGTAGAGGCACGTTTATCGAGGTAGTGATTATTGGACCTTTACCAGACTTAACAATGAAAAGGAAACGGGAAATATGTCTGCTCTACCAAATGGCAGTGATGTACTCTCCGTTAGTCCTGGAGCTTTAAGGGATGCTGCTCCAACATATGCGAATGCCTCCCAGGACATAAGCACCTTAATGCAAGGACTTGTCACTACTGTGCAATTAGAGATGGGAGAATTAGTTCTAATATACGAATTTGCGCAACTTGTCACAAAGTTAGAACAACTCCAGGCTCGTATTGAGACTGCTATGCAGTGCGCAAGTCTGGGCCTGAACAGAATTAGCGATGCACTGGTAATTGCTTCTGAAGAATTCCCAGAGACAGATGATGCTATTAGTAAGGATTTTACGAATATTGAGGATGACACCCATCCCTGGACAGCGAATCTTCGTTATCCAGGCTACCAGCCTTCTTTTGAACAGCCACCAACCATAAAGCCAGATACGCCAGCTATAGAGCCACCAGTTACAAAGCCAGATGTACCAGAGCCAGCAAAGAAGCCAGATATACCTATACATTTACCAGAGCCAGCAAAGAAGCCAGATATACCTATACATTTACCAGAGCCAAAAGAGAAGCCAGATATACCTATAAACCTATCTCCGCATATAGATCCATCACAATCAACGTCAGGAGTGCAGCCAATAAGTACAGATCCACCAGGATTGATAAAGCAGCAACAGCAAAAAAACGTATCCTCACCAGAACCGGCACCTATCATAAACCCTATTATTGTTCCCTAAAGACTTCTAAACAGGTAGTCTCGTGGTAATACAGGAGGATGAAAGGTGTACAATCCGAACTCTGCTCAGTTAGAACAGGCGGCAAACGCCTTAAACCAGATTGCGAAGAAATATACCGATAGCGGTAGTCAACTCACCCAGCATGTCACTACGCTGGATGGTGCAACCTCACAACTACTCACTGGTGGCTCAATACAATGGAAAGGGGTTGCCAGCGAAGCATTTCAGGGTGGCTGGTTGCAACGACGAGTACGTATCCAGCAAGCAGAGCAATTATTGAGCACAAGTGCCCCACACCTTTCTACGTTTGCGAGTGCTATAGAGCAGCAGCTTCCAACAATCCGCTCGGCAGAACAGGCTTTACAGGGTGCTGCCAATCATCACCTGGCCGCAGACGACCAGAAAGCAATCACGGACGAGATGCTACAGGCGCAGAACGCTATCGCCACTGCTTTGTCTACTCTCAATTCGGCACTTGATTCACTTGCAGAAAACATCGGCCCATGTCCAGAAACTCAAGAAGAAGGTGGGGGAAACTATCCAGGCTATTCAGGTGGAAAAGATGTCAATGCAAATGACGCAGGGGGTGGTGGAGAAAGTGGAGGCGAATCTGAAAAGCTCGTTGAGGATGCCGCTAAGAATGCTGGTGCCGACGAGGAACAGACAATAAACTTACTCATTGCAGAAGAGGAAGGGAAAGTTTCAGCCCAAGATCTTGCTGACATCCTTGGCAAGAATGTTCATCCTGAACAGGTCTTGCAATTGCTCAAAGAGGGAGGTAGCTTAGGGGATATTCAGCCGTTACTCGACAAAGGACTCGAAGGGAAACAGATCACGGAATTGATCGAAAACGGTTTCGATTTAAAGGATTCCTTAACAGATGTCAACAACCTGCTTCGCCAAAAAGGCAGCATCGAACCGTTTAAAATCGAACAGGTTAAATCGCTGATTGATCAGGGTGCAGATCTCACCTATATGAATGTTTTACATGATAAGGGCGTGCCGGCGGATCGGATTCTCAATCCGAAAAATATTGAGATGTACACTGACAGATCAGTGTCTAAAGAATGGGAGGGTACTTCCAACAAAAAACAAATTTATAGTACTATCAAACGTTGGGCAACGGGAGACTTTAGGATATATGATAAACAAGGGAGACTTGTCCTTGACAAAAATGGACAACCTTTCCGCTTTAGTAACGAAGGAGATTCTTTTGAAAGTTGGCATGGTGAGATGCCTCCATACGCAACTCGACCTTATAAAGAGTATACGGTTCCCGACGTAAACAGTGCTAATATGAGAGATAAAGGTAGAATGAGGATTGTCGTTGATGCGGATGGGCGTGTATTCTACTTCGCCCATCACTACAACCAGAAATCAACACCTGGAAATCCATTGAGAATACAGGTTCCATTTGAAGTGATCAGACAAATTTTTCACCGATAGGAGTAACTTTTTCAGCTCTCAAAGAGGATAAAAGGATTTTTTTAATGAAGTATGACGTCACGAAGCTCACATTTCTGCCAGACCCTCTGATATATCAGCCTGGTCCTGATGAGGTCTGTGCCTTTGTGCCTGCTCATGTTGCATCCGAGGAGGAACTCATCGCGATTTTAAAGGATCAATTAGGTCTGCCCTGGTATTGTGGCCTTGGCTGGTCTTCTCTTCATGAGGTGCTACGTCATTGGTCCGATTGGCAGACAACACCTATGCGTGCGACTATTATCCATCATGATTTACCTCTTGTGCACGAAAGCACAAATGGCTGGTTAGGACTTAAGAATTATATTGAAGTGCTCATCGACAGTATGCAGTATCTCCAAGCAGCATATGCACAAGTGACTGAGGAATCAGAGCGGCATGAGTTGGTCCCGATCTTTCCCTCTTACACACAAAATGAGATTCATGCTGTTCTGACGCATCCTCCCGTCTGGCAGTTCAACGTTGGCTTCCTTAAGGAAGAGGATCTGAGCCGCACTTTTGATCCCACCTGGGAGCAAGTGCACGAGTTTCTCAAAGCACTTGATGGTCTGACCTGTGAAGTCTGCTTGCTCTTTCGCGAGGACGTAGGGTGGATGAAGGTTCAGTACATCAAACCTATGAATGCCTATCTCCTTGACTATGACTCGGCTGACCGAAAGCGAACAGTGGTGGCTTCGGCCCAGGAGTCCGTCCACCTGCCTCCCGTCGTCTCTCTCATACAAGCCACACGCCTTCTAAAGACCTTCTTTACTACTGGGCAACTTTCTGGTGAAGTGCACTGGGTCGTCCTTTCCGGTGAAGATGCTCGTACCCTCATAAGAATGCGTAAAGAGTGGTACTACCGCACAGATAACGAGAGGCTGCTCGAAATCAATCTAGATATACCACGCTCTACCATTCAGCAAGGAGTCTTTGAGCTAGCACCTCACACGGATGGGAATCCTTTTTCTCTTGCCTACTGGCAAGCATTACTCACACAGCAAGAGGTTGTTCTCCCATTACGACTAGCAGCAATGTGTGTGATTGGATTGAGCGATCTACCTGATGCACTCACACTCCTGCATCCCTTTCTTGGGAGTCCAATCAAGCAGGAACGTTGGGTCAGTGTACGGTTTCTAGCTCCTTCTCAACATGCAGGAGTGTTATCCATTCTCCTGAGCATGTTGACCGACGAGATGCCTTTCACGATGACGAAAGCGGCCGATGAATACGGCTGGTATGATCGCTGGCGAGACTATGCTCCCCACCTCTTGCGAGCGTGGCCCCAGGAAGAGATTACGGAGCAGATGCAACAGGCATTGGCTCTGTGGGTGCGCTCCGAACCGCTCCTGGATACTGAGTTCGATGTCGTTGAATCGTACGAAAAAACGTTGTGTTATGAGTTAGGGTATCGCGGTGTCCAGTCTCCTTTGCAGGATTTGCCGTTGGAAGGGAAGCATTTACAGGAGTTGAAGAAGGCGTTTGAGCAGGGAGAAACGGTGCGGAAGAAGAAAATGACGGTGCGAGAGGAATATGTGTATAGACGTAACGGCGGTAGGAGCATTTAGTGTGAGAAATATTTGAAATGGTGGTCAAGATCAGTATAGCGTGTGACAATCTCGATCCTTTCTTGATGCCGAGCAGTGTGACGATGAAGTTATTCTTATTGTCAATGCATTTGATTTTACATATATTGCTATGTGAATGTGTGGCGGTATGTGGGAATTACTGAAGCTGAACCAGAAATGGATTTGTCCGGTGCAGCGGGTTGCTTTCTGTGATCCAGCTATTCATATAAGTGACCGACAAGTTTTATATGATCTGATCCAGATCATACAACGGCAAGCCAGTTTTAGCCGCAACGAGCTGATTAAGCGCTTGCAGAAGGCGCGCATATTCCATAGGGGTCAAAGCTGGTTCGATGCGCTGGAAGGCAGCCATATACGATTGCTTGCTCCAGCGCACAATTATCCTCTCGTTAGACAACTCATATGTCTCTTTCGTGCGAGTGTACTGGTTCGTGAATGATGCGAACCAGCGGCTATCATAGGTTTTGTAAGTGGCAAAGGTGCGCGCTTCGTCCCAGCGAATTGTGTGCGTAGAGCCGTAATAGAGCGTTGTCAGCCCCTCTTCTGTCACTTCAATGCGGCTCTCTGTTTGATTCACTTTCCACCAGAGCCATCCTCCTAGAAACAGAAGG
>DAOUDD010000002.1:0-53141 GCA_034431765.1 Ktedonobacteraceae bacterium
TGCGTTCATAACTATCATCTACCAGGAGTACCTTCTCACCTGTTTTCTTTATAAGAGAATTCACACCCTCAACCTTTCCAGCAATTCCATTACAAAAGATGACGTTATCCGCACACACAAAGCGATGATCTGCCAGCCATTGTAAAGTTGCTTGCACCATCAAAGCATGCCTTTGTCGATTGTTTGAATAACGTGCTGTGTAGTACGCGATTGATCCAAGGGAAGTAAGCTTTCTGACCCCCTCGACAGCATCAGGAGCTACCTGGGCGGCGAGAATTGTCCGAGGGTGAAAATCTATCCATCCAAGCTCATACGCAAAACGTTCTCTTCCCAACTCCATTTGCAACGCTTGCACTTCTGGTTGTCGTAAAAAATCGGCACGTGTCATGCTGAGCAGCCGCTGCGCAGATATGTTTAGATTGAACACATCGTTGCAGATTTGCAGAAACACAGGGGTATTGTTGAAACAGAGGGTGCCATCAATATCTATCGTTATCCTCATCCATATTTCCCCTCAATTGGAGCGGCTCGCTCTTTGCACATTTTCATGCCACACATTGATAGTATACATCCCTCAAAAACAAGAAGGAGGGATGCCTTTGCGCAAAGGCATCCCTCCAGTTTATATAGAACGACAGAGCAACTATTTTTTGCTGAAGGCAGCGTCGAATGCAACCGAGGAGGGAGTGAAGTCGGTGCGACGCACAAATGCTAGCGCATCCTGAGCACCCCACTCGCGGTCTACGCCCGAATCTTCCCACTCGATGGAGAGCGGACCCTGGTAACCAATGCGATTCAGCGAACGAATTAACGCCTCAAAATCGACATCACCATGACCGGGTGAGACAAAATCCCAACCACGGCGTGGGTCGCCGAAGTTGAGATGTGAGGCCAGGATACTTCTGCGTCCATTCAGATTGCGCTTCGAGTCCTTGATGTGGACGTGATAAATACGATCTGCAAACTCCTCGACAAAGGTGGCAGAGTCAAGGAACTGGTGCACAAAATGGCTGGGATCGAAGTTGATACCGAAGCCGGGACGGTGCCCAATCGCATCAAGCGTCTTCTGTGTCGTCACAAAATCATAGGCAATCTCGGTTGGATGCACCTCCAGTCCGAAGCGCACCCCTTCCTGCTCAAAAACATCGATGATTGGATTCCAACGACGCGCAAAATCGGCATAGCCCTGTTCGATTATCTCAAAATCGTTCGGTGGGAAAGAGTAGATTTGGTGCCAGACACTGGAGCCGGTAAAGCCATTGACCTGATGCACGCCAAACTTTGCGGCGGCGCGCGCGGTATCCTCAATCTCCTTTGCTGCACGCTGGCGCACCCCCTCGGCCTCACCATCACCCCAGACATAATCGGGCACAATCCCCTTATGGCGTGCGTCGATTGGATCACACACCGCCTGCCCCACTAGATGTGCACCAAGGGCGTATACCTTCAAGTTATACTTATCGAGTAGCGCACGTTTCTTCTCAAGATACCCATCCTCAGTGAGAGCGCGGCGCACCTCAAAATGATCACCCCAGCAAGCAAGTTCGAGGCCATCAAAGCCCCACTTGCTCGCCTTTGCAGCAAGCTCCTCCAATGGCAGATCAGCCCATTGACCGGTGAAAAGTGTTACAGGTCGTGCCATTACGTCCCCCTTACAAATACTTTTGTACATTGTGTACCATACAATATTAGCTCCAAAGTATGAAATGCGTACGTATGAGTATATCATATGGGGATTGTAGTATTGGGAGAACTTCTACCATTATTGATTTCTCATCGTCTGCCAAGCTTTCCTTGCAGCTAGACTCTGATTTGTCACATCTTGAGGTTGAGCATGTAGTATCTTTCCATCGTCGAGTTGGATCTCTAGCTGTTCATCGAAGATAGCCTTAACAATTCCTTTTTGCCCTTTCTGATCTCCTGCACGCATACGAATCTTATCTCCAGTACAATAATCCAAATACGACTTCGAGTTTTTTTGCATGATCATCCTCCTGGTAGTAACAGAGCAAAGCATAACAGGATACATAAGATGCTTAATATAAGGATAGTATTACAAATTGCTCATGTCAAGATATTCGATCTAGCACTTTCTTAAAATCTTTCGGTATCTAAAATACAACATTAGATTTACTCTGTGAAGAACAAGTTTTCTTCCTACAACTATCTTTTTCAAGCAAGTGCTTTTCTAATACATCCGTTTGTCCTATATTTATGTGATAATTCCGAACGTTGCTCGTTTTGTATGAAAGATAGCTTATATCAATTTATAGCTCGACAAGCGAACGAATTTATGCTATACTTGCGGATGGAATTTGTGTTCCAAACCAGGTATTAGCTCATCTTAATGCACAAATAGGAAGAAGGGACAAGATAAAATGTATTTTTACTTGCGACGCTTACTTCTCTCAAAGGAGGGACTACGATGAGCGGAAAATCTGCGATAGAGTGGACGAATATGACCTGGAATCCTGTAACTGGATGTACCCGCGTCTCTCAAGGTTGTGATAACTGTTATGCATTTGCACTTCATGACAGGCGCTACGAAGCTTATGAACACCATCATGGGCTTTATCCTAAAACAGGCAAACCAATGCCTCAACAATACGCACAGCCATTTTCTAACATTCAACTCTTGTCTGGACGTTTGAACGATCCGCTACACATCAAAACACCTCAACGCTTTTTCGTGAATTCTATGTCGGACCTCTTTCACAGTAAAGTGCCAGATGAGTACATTCGCCAGGTCTTTGAAGTCATGAGTCAAGCACATTGGCATGTGTTTCAAGTTCTTACCAAAAGAGTTGGACGCCTACGTATTTTAGGACCTCAACTAGATTGGCCTCCTAATGTGTGGATGGGAGTAAGTATCGAGAACGATTTATTAACTCCACGAGCTGATGCACTCCGAAAAGTGCCTGCTTCCATTCGTTTTTTATCTTGTGAACCTCTCCTTGGCCCTCTTCCATCACTACGTCTTGATGGCATTCATTGGGTTATTACTGGTGGAGAAAGTGGTCCGGGAGCACGTGGCTGTGATCCTAATTGGGTAAGAAATATTCGTGACAAATGTGCGGCAGAAGGAGTTGCGTTTTACCATAAACAATGGGGGGGACGTACACCGAAAAGCGGGGGACGTACACTCGATGGAAAAACGTGGGATCAGTTCCCCAAAAGTTCTTACTAATTTTATTAAAGATTTTTAAGCATTAACAATATTGTTTCGATAGATTAGAAGCCTCGAATCAAAAGGATAAATCTTTTTGGTTCGAGGCTTCTAATTCTGTTCTCCACGTTTATCATGAAATACAAGTATCTACGAACACTGACATATAAGCACTTGATAAATAGAACTTTATAGTGTAAATTACTTCTTAAATGGACATGACTCATCTAGCTTCTTAGTATATCTATATTATAGTGCGTTCTCCTTTGTAGAAATCAATCAGCATCCGTATTACTGTTTAATTTTTGCTACCGCTAGAAGGAGAATAAACATGAGTAACAGCGAATTTTTCGATGTGATGAGAGAACAGTCTAATATTAAAGTTGAGATAGTATCTAAATACTTTAGTGCTTGGGCAAAAATAATGGTAGGACAAGTGAAAGGGAGGGGCAACAAAATCGCATATGTAGACCTCTTTGCGGGACGAGGCCGATATAAAGATGGCTCACCATCTACACCTCTTTTAATTTTAGAGCACGCTATTAAGAATGAAAAAATAAGTCAAACCCTTATAACTATCTTTAATGATAAAGATACAGAAAATGCCGAAGTTCTTAGAAGAGAAATAGACACTTTTCCAGGCATTTCAAACCTTACATACCAACCAATAGTCTACAATATAGCTGTAGATGAAGAGATCACACAAATATTTGAGAAAGTCAAACAGATTCCCACGCTTTTTTTTATCGATCCTTGGGGATATAAAGGCCTATCACTTCAACTCATCAATGCTGTCCTCAAAAACTGGGGATGTGATTGTATCTTTTTCTTTAACTACAATAGAATTAATATGGGGCTAAATAATCCTATTGTTATTCAGCATATGGAAGCGCTTTTCGGTGAAAAACGCGTTGCTGAGATTCAGAAACGGCTTGACAAGCTTGCGAAAAGCGAAAGAGAAAATTTTATTCTAAAAGAATTAGAGAACGCACTAAAAGACATAGGGGGAACTTATGTTCAGACGTTTAGTTTTAAGAGTGATCGAGGATCAAAAACTACTCATCACATTATTTTTGTCTGTAAAAATGAACTTGGTTACAAAATTATGAGAAATATTATGACCAACGCAAGCTCTAATCTTCAACAAGGAGTACCATCTTTCACATATAACCCCGTAGAGATCAATACCCAAGTTTATCAACTTTCTCTTTTTGATCGTCCACTAGATACACTTGAGAATCTACTTCTTAACGATTTTGCAGGACGAAGCATAACCGTGAAAGACATTTATGAGTCTCATTATCCTGGAACAAAATATATTGAGAAGAATTATAAAGATGCAGTGCTAAGCCTTGAGGCACAAGGGAAGATTGTAGGTAATGTTCCTTTTGAAAAAAGAAAAAAACGAAATGGGCAGCCAAGTGTGAAAGACGTTATATTCACATTTCCTTCTAAAAGCTCATCATCTATGCAGTAATAATTCTGCTCTTAACTTCTTCAAAAGAAACATACTTTTTTCTGAACATTCCTACTGGACAAACGCGGGAATTGCGTTTGTCACTCCTACCTTTTGTACTTAGTTGACGAAGAAACGACAACGCCAAAAGCCCCCTTTCTCGACGAAAGATATGCATCGCTAGATGTATTGTTCACAGAAGCACTAGTAAGTCAGTCACAAACATGGTAGAATGATTGCAATTGTCATTTCCATATCATTTTAAATAGAGTTAAGTGCAATGCGTTACGCGATTTTTACTGATATTCATGCAAACTTAGAGGCGTTAGAGGCTGTGCTGGCAACAATCGATGAGATAGCACAGCATGACCCCGTTGACCAGATCTGGTTCCTCGGCGATCTGGTTGGCTATGGGCCAAATCCCAATGAATGTATCGAAAAGCTCCGAGATCGAACTGATGTGATTATAGCAGGCAATCATGACTGGGCCGCAGTAGGCAAGATTGATCTCGAAGATTTCAGCGAGGCGGCGCGTCTCTCTGCGGAGTGGACTGCCGGTCAACTTACCGATGAGCATAAAATGTTCCTCGCCAATCTACCTGAGCGTCTTGAAATCGACGACTGTCTCCTCGTTCATGGTAGCCCCTTTGGTCCTCTGTGGGAATATCTTACCTCTGATGTGCTGGCCGAGCGCAGCTTTCAATACTTTCAGAACCGTTTCTGTTTTGTCGGCCATACACACGTTCCAGTTATTTTTCAACAGCTCGATACCCTGGCAAACTCACCAACAATCCCTTTAGAAATTGGTGATAATAACAAGGATGCGCAGGAAGATGCTGTTACAGCGGGAAACGATACTAATGAGCCTGTCAGGTACTCTTTAGAAGAGTCCTTTGCAGGACAGGAAACAGTGGAAGTCGCTGACGACGAGAAACTTGAGCAGGTTGAGAGTAGGGAACGCGATACGCCAGCAAAGCTAGCAGCCGTACGCACATCTATCCAAGCAGCTACGCAGGAGAGTGTATACGTAGAACCGGAAATGCTCCAGGAGGTTGTCGCTGAGGCGGCAGATGTGGTCGCGGAAGTTCAGTATCAGATGGCCGATGACCTTCCCAATGCCGATATCGCGCAAGAGACAGTGCCAGAACTGGCAAACGGGCAGATCTCTTCTCCCAATGGAGAGAAACCGGAACAGGCGGAGCCCGTTCCCCCACCAGTCCCATTAGATGAAGATGAGAGGGATATAGCCCCTACAGAAGTCACACCTGAGGAGACTATTGCTAGCGCAGAAGAAAGACTTAACGAAGAGATCGAAGAACTTCTCACATTGCTTGGCATTAGTCAAAGCATGATTAAGGTCACAAATGAGATGCTTTTGCCTCCTGAAGGTGATTGGCAAGCACCCGATGGGTATCGCGCCATTATCAATCCTGGTGGTGTGGGTCAACCAAGAGATGGAGATGCTCGCGCGGCTTTTATGATTTACGATACTGAGCACGGCTTCACATTTTATCGCATCCCCTATTCTTTTGAGAAAACACAGGAGAAGATCATTCAGGCCAAGCTACCGCCATACCTGGCAACTCGGCTGGCGTATGGTCGGTAAAGAATACTGATGAAACTGCTGGTTGGACTGGGCAATCCAGGCCCGCAATATGAACGCACACGCCACAATGTTGGTTTTCGTGTCGTGGATATGCTCACCGAGCAACATGCCTGGAAATGGGAACGACGCGGACGAGCAATGCTAGCAAACGGGAACCTGGGCAACGAAAAGCTTGTTCTCGTCAAGCCTCTTACCTATATGAACAATAGCGGTGAAGCTGTTGGCGAACTTCTTCGTTGGCACAAGCTCTCCCCTGCTGATGTACTGGTGATCTACGACGAGATGGATCTTCCCGTTGGTAGAGTCCAGCTTCGTGCGCAGGGAAGTGCCGCTGGACACAATGGCATGAAAAGTATTATTCAGCATCTCCACACGCAAGAATTTCCCCGTTTGCGCATTGGTATTGGCCGACCTGCCTCTGCTCGTATGGAAACGATTAACTACGTCCTGGGCATTCCGCCTACTGACGAGCGAATCACGTTGGAGCTAGGAGAGAAGCAAGCTGTTGATGTCCTACCACTTATTTTCGAGCAGGGTATTGCAGCCGCAATGAACCTGATCAATCCTGATCCAGAGGCACAGAAAAGGGCTGAAGAGAAACGTCGCCAGCAACTCGAACGCCGCGAACAGGAGCGTCAACGCAAAGCACTGGAACAACAGGCGCAAACATTTTCATCGCTAGATGAGAACACAACTCTAGCTCAACCAGAATAAAAAAAATGGGTGCCCTTTCAGATGCACCCATTAGCAGTCATTCTCCAATTATAACTCACTTTGTGAAGCAGGGCGAGCAGGTGGAAACACGAGAAAGCTGATCAACAAACCCACAACCCCAGCGATAACCGCAGAACCCATCCAGAGATGGATCGACCATGTGAAACGAGATCCTTGCTGTGAGAGAACAATCATCAGAGCCAGAAAGTACAGCAGATACAACACTAATGGCACTGTAAAGCTGAAAAGCCGGACTGCCCCTATACGCTCCTCTGAGGGCTGCAAGCGCCTGAGCAGAAAGTCTGCGCACAATCCCGCCAGAAAAAGCACCGGCACAAAGTAGACAATGTTGCTAACATTGCCAAGCAGAGACATCAATGCTGCATTAAGTGCAAAAATGACGGCAATTGCTCCAAATGGCAAGTACCAACGGCGCAACGCGAGCAAAACGACACCCATCAGGATAGCAGTATAGATCAGATAGCTGTCCACGCTCATCGAGACAAACATATCTTGTTGCCAGCGGATCGACGAGGTCAGGCTGGCAAAGGTATGTGTGATAGGATTGGCATACTCAGTGAAGAAGGTCAGAATTGAGAGTGTAAAGGTCAACGAGATAAGCATGGGCAACAGCTTTATCCAGCCAGGAACCGCCATCTTTTCGCTCCGCAGCCACGTCGCACGAAATGGACCACTTAAAATTAATGTCAGTCCGAGCGCGAGCAGCAGGTGAGTAGGACTGAGGAGCGCCTCCGTTGATTGCTCAATACCAAAGAGAATATGCCATGTCATATCACCAACACCGCCTACCGCAAAGATACCCACCCCAAGCAGAGAAAGTGCATAGCCAACGGGAATAGCTTGCTGCCAGCTCTGTCCACGCCGCCGATTGAGCACAATCCCACCGCATAATCCTGCTGCCACTGCAACAAAGCCTGAATAGAAGACCGCATGCCAGGGAGTGAAAAAGGTTGAATCAACCTTTCCATGCGCATGAGCCCATCCATCAATAAATAATCCCCCTAAAAACCAGAAGGAGAGACCTACCATCAACCAGTCAAAACGTAACCCACTCACTGACTGCTTCGCATCAGAATGCACAGGTAGAAAACGAAACACTCCTGTATTTGTCGCCATATTTTGTACCCTTTTTCCACTGTATATGTACTTAATCGTGCTTATTGAGCACCACAATGCACCTCTCTACTACCCCCAAAAGGTTTGTACGTTATTTTTTCATTAGTATATACGTATTAGCAAAAAAGAAGGTTGTACCATAGACGAGCAAGTTAGTACTAACAGGTGTAGTGAAGCAAAGCCTTTCCATTTTCACTTCCTCGTTTCTTTTGACTCGTGAACGAGTCACCTGAATTTTTATTGCTGAAATTTTTGCGAACGCTTCAAGTGCAAGCGCACTACACGAATGGGAAAACCCTGTATTGGGAGAAAATAGGCATTGCACTGTATCATGTCATACGGTATGATAGGGGCAATAAACAAGAAAGCTGTTTCATCCCCTCCAATCATTGGCATAGGGGAGTGTTTTATTGTGCTGTTGGAGGATGACGTTGGCACTACAGGGATTACTTTCAGTACTAACGCAACGGCCAGAGTACCGCCGTCTTATAGAGAAATTACAACGCTCAGAGGGACTACCTGCCTTAACCGGTGTCACCGAGGCAGCACGCCCCTATGTGATTGCAAGTCTTTTAGCCACTCTGAAGCAACCGCTTCTGGTTGTTGTAAATGATGAACTGGTAGCCAGCCAGGTGGTCGAGACGCTCAAGCAGTTTGTCTCAGGGCCCAGCGACGTGTTCTACCTGCCAGATCGCGATGCCCTACCTTACGAGCGGCTTATCGGTGATAGAGAAACGACGCAACAGCGTATGCAGGCGTTCATTGCTATGGTGGAGCGGGAACGCACACCACTTGTCGTTTGCTCTGCCCGTGTCTTGACCCAACCCATTATCCCGCCAAAGGAATTATCAGCCTCGCTCTTACGCTTAGAAACCGCTATGGAAGTTGACCTCGGCTCAATGTTAGAGCAACTCTATAATCTAGGATACGAGCCGGTTGCCGAGGTTGAGGAACCAGGACAATTTAGCCACCGTGGTGGTATTATTGACCTCTTCCCTCCCACACTTCCACGCCCTGTGCGTGTCGAGTTCTTTGGCGATGAGATTGAATCACTGCGCACCTTTGATCAGGAGACCCAACGCTCACTCAACCCTATTGACCTCTGCATACTCGGTCCCGCCCGTGAAGCATTACCTGGGCGTGGACCTGAGATCGCACAGGAACTTTCTCAATTGGAAAGCAAGCTACTCCATCGCGATGCAGAGGAACGCTGGCTGCACGACCTCGATCTGCTACGCCAACGGAAATCCTTCGAGGATATTGCCTTTTACCTGCCCTATCTCCACGAGCGTGCCACAATTCTCGATTACCTTCCACGTAACGGCCTCCTGATTCTTGACAACCCTGCGAGTATTCAAAATCGCATCAGCGAACTTGACGCTCAGGCTCAAGAGATGAAAGACCAGCTCGAACGCGAACGCATCAATCCAGCACATCTACGAGATACCCATGTCTCCTGGAGTATTCTAGAGGCACAAATTCAGCAACGTCGGCAGCTACGCTTCGCCGATATTCTCTCAACCGCTGAAGGTGATTTCGATGCCCGTGAACACGATGGTACTGAAAACCTGATGCCTTTGTACACAAGTGCAAACTCGTATGGGGGCAGGTTACGAGCATTTGTACAGGATTGTCGAAAGCATCTCGACAATCGAGATCGTGTCATTATCGTGACGATGCAGGCACGGCGTATGGCCGAGGTGCTCAGCGACGAAAGTATTCTGCATGAGCAGACTATCCATGTCAGCCCAGGTACAAACATCAATACATTGCCTGAGGCAGGCACACTGACATTGATTCAGGGCCAGTTGCTTGAGGGATGGCAGTCGCGCTCGCTCGCTATGCATCTCTACACCGATACAGAGATTTTTGGCTGGTCGAAACGACGTAGCGTACAACGGCGCAAACCTGTGACGCCTGCCTCCTTCCTGGCAGAAGTCAATCCCGGTGACTACGTCGTGCACCAGGAGCATGGCATTGGACGTTTTGACGGTCTGGTACGTATGAACCTGGCCGGAGTTGAACGGGAATATCTACTCATCCACTACGCTGGCACCGACAAACTCTATATCCCAACCGATCAACTAGATCGTGTGACACGCTTCATTAGCATGGGCGATACAGTACCGGCATTGAGCAAACTGGGTACAACAGAATGGACGCGCGCAAAGTCCAAGGTGAAAGAAAATGTTCAGGAGATCGCGCACGAACTACTCCGTCTTTACAGCGCACGCGAGGCGTCCCCCGGCCACGCCTTTCCACCAGACACAGAACAGCCATGGCTACAAGAACTAGAGGACGCCTTTCCGTTCCAGGAAACACCCGACCAGCTACGTGCCATCGAAGAAGTCAAGGCCGATATGGAGCAACCGCGTGCAATGGATCGACTGGTATGCGGTGATGTGGGATATGGCAAGACTGAGGTCGCACTGCGCGCAGCCTTTAAAGCCGTCCTGGATCAACGCCAGGTTGCCATCTTGGTACCTACAACTGTTCTAGCCCTCCAGCACTACAACACCTTCCGCGAACGTCTCAAGGCATATCCTGTCCGTGTCGAACTGCTCAGTCGCTTTCGCTCAGAAAAAGAGCAGAAGCATGTGCTGGAGGACCTGGCCTTTGGCAAGGTAGATATCATCATCGGCACGCACCGCCTGCTCCAAAAAGACGTTGTGTTCTTCAATCTCGGTCTGATGATCGTTGACGAGGAACAGCGCTTCGGTGTGGTACACAAAGAACGATTGAAACAGTTGCGCACCGAGATCGACGTGCTAACGATGACCGCTACCCCTATCCCGCGCACCCTGCATATGTCGCTGGTCAACTTGCGTGATATGAGCATTATCGAGACACCGCCGCAGGAGCGCCTACCGATTCGCACCACCATTCGCGAGTATGATGACACAATTGTACGTGAAGCTATCATCCGTGAGATTGACCGGGGTGGACAGGTCTTCTTCGTGCACAATCGTGTGCAAGGTATTCAGATGATTGCTCACAAGTTGCAACAACTGATTCCCGAAGTGCGCATCGCTGTCGGGCATGGACAGATGAATGAAGAACAGCTCGAAAAAGTAATGGTCGGCTTTGCCAATGGCGAATACGATGTCCTGGTCTCAACAACTATTATCGAGAATGGACTGGATATTCCCAACGCAAACACCATCATCATAAATAACGCCGCCTACTTTGGCTTATCCCAGCTATATCAATTGCGTGGACGCGTTGGACGCGCAACACATCAGGCATACGCCTACTTCTTCTACAACAAGAATGCCAAACTAACCCCCATTCAGGAGAAGCGTCTCCGCGCCATCTTTGAGGCTACCGAATTGGGTGCAGGCTTCCGCATCGCCATGAAAGACCTGGAGATTCGTGGTGCCGGCAATCTGCTGGGAGCTGAGCAATCGGGCTTTATGAATTCTGTTGGCTTTGATCTCTATTGTAAATTACTCGCCGAAGCGGTCCAGGAGCTTCAGGGCAAACAGGTAGAGACGAGTGCTGTCGGCACAACCGTTGACCTACCGCTCGATGCCTACTTACCGGACGACTACGTCGGAGATCGCACGCTCAAAGTCAACTTCTACCAGCGCCTCGCGAACCTCTCACATCCAGAGCAAGTAGAGGCCATGGCCGCAGAACTGACAGATCGCTTCGGCCCACTTCCACAACAGGTGCAAAATCTACTCGCTCTCATACGCACCAAAGTGGAGGCAACACAGATGGGCTACGAGTCCATCTCGCTAAAAGACAACGAACTTGTGCTCACCGTCAAACGCAACATCATTCCCAACCGCATCGCACTCTACCGCCGTTTCCGCAACGACGCACGCGTACAGCAAGGTATCATTCGTATTCCTAAACGCTTATTAGGAACCAATTGGTTTCCTCAGTTGCAAGAATTGCTCCCCTCAATCACCGCACCAGCCTCTTCTACGGCGTAAATACATTCCACGCAATGGTAGTACGACATACAGTACTACCATTGCGTATTGTGCAAGCGAGAAGGCGCTCTTCTGCCGTAACTTATAGAATAGGGCTGCTGGAGTCAGAAACACGTTGTCCGTTTCTGACTCCAGCAGCCCATTTACTGAGCATCAAGAAGGTTCTCTCATCGACTGTTCAACTTCTAGCAATGCCAGCCGAGCCTCATCAACTGTGCGTACAACAAACAACCTGTCCACAAGTGTACGCAGAATGTCTGGCTTGTCTATTCGCTCAACCTGCTGCATCGCTAACCCCGCAAGCTCAGGAAAATGTGCTTCCACAAAACGACGTAACGTAAAACGCAATTCTTTCGCACTTCCCTGCGCTAAACCCTGCTCCAGACCCTGTTGCAGACCTTGCTCCAGACCTTGCTCCAGACCTTGCTCCAGACCCTGTTGCAGACCCTGCTCACGACCCTGTACCAGGCCCTCTTCCCGACCTTGCCTCCGCCCTTGTTCCAGGCCTTTCATCAGTCCTTGCTCCATCATTTCCCTGAAAGCCCAGGACTCTTCCAGAATATCTTGCATACGCTTAAACCTTTCTCTAAGCCATTGCTGCTCAGAACTCTTCTCAAACACAAGTGCGGCAAAGCCGTACGCCAGCGGCAAAAGATCCTCCCTTCCAACTCCCCTCAGCCTTTCTATCATCTTTTCCACCGTTTCACGCTGATGTCCACCTTTCAGCAAAGGTAACAGTGGTAACAGTGCGTCCAGCCCTCGTTGCAGTACAAATTCTGAGGGCACCTCCCACAATTTCAATGTGTGAAAGTAAAAGATGTGCACGTAGTCATCAAGGGGTGTTACCATTTGATATGGTGCATCATCGACCATTCCATCATTAACCAGGTAGATAACAACTGAATAGACAGGTAACTTTGTGATACAACTTGTACTGGTATTATATTCCCAGATACGCCTCCCCATTTTCGGATCTCTACGTCGCTGAAACTCAACGTGCAGTACCCATTTTTGCCCTCGCCAGAGCACATTGTAGAGATGATCGGCCTCTATGCTGCGTATTTTCAGTTCTCTGTCAATTTCACTTTGAAATGTTGCATCAGCTAATAGGAAAGAGACAAACGCCTGAGGATTTGCCCTCACTAACAGCTTCATCAAATCGTCCCACGGTTTCGCCATCATTATCCTCCCCTCCACAAGTTCCCAATAGAGATTATCAGTATAACAAGTGCCAGGGCGAAACTCAAGTGAGAATATATTCACAAAGGAGGGGGAGTTTTTCTGCCTGTCCAGGAAGATGAAAAACATTACATGACACTTTTTTCATCTTCCTCAAATCTGTGCTAAAGCTAGGAGCGGCGTGTATGCATGAGGTGGAACATAAGTGCCTGCTTGTAATCAAGCACAGAGATCAACCCGGTTTTGATGACCTGGTTGGCAAGATTGAGCAGAGTAGAAACAACCTGCAGACGCGTCTCGTCTAACCGTCCCTGCTGCCGAAGCGAGTCCAGAAGTTGAGTTGGACTTTGTTGCGCAATCTCTAATCCAGCCATTACTGCTTCGATACGCAGCCAGAGCAACATTTGCTGTCGTAACTGCTCAAAAATTGCTATGTCATCCTCTCCCATAGAGAGTACTTCACGAGCAGTTGTGCTACGCGTGGTTGTTGGCAACTGTCCATTCTGACCTGTACGAGAAGACTGCATAGAAGGCGTAGCGGCACTCGGCAAAGGTGAAGTACGGCTCCGTAAACTCCGTGGCTCAGATCTACGAGAAGAATCGAGAGAAATAGGCGTGGACGCTGATGTATCTGCTGTATATACTGCTGCACTAGCATTACGCGTAGCCGTTGTCGCTTTCGGAGGTTCAGTAGGGGACGCACCTGTTCCAGAACTACGTAGCACTGGCGCATGATTCACACCGCTTGACGTAGTCGATGATGCAGGAACAGGGGGCGAAGCTATCGAAGCAGTTGGTCGCACCTCCTGTGGTATAGCAGATGCTTGCTTACTATCTCTGCCATCGTATGTTGAATGTACTGTATGTGCATTGACAAGTGGAGTAGTTGCAGTTTGCTGTTGGCTAAACTCTGTCTGCATGTCAATTGTGCCAGTGGCCAAAGCTGCGGGTGGTGCAGGCTGCATACGCTCAGGGCGACGGGGTGTAGGAACATTCACATGCACCGCACTACCACTACTTGCAGCATTCGTTGCACGAGTGGCCGCACTCACAAGTTGAGCAACGGGTTGCGCTGTACCAGGAGCTGTAACAGAATTTTCTTCGGGCCACGCTCCCGTAACTGGCTCACACCTCCACTCTTGCACCTGTTGTTGTAGTGTCATGGTCGATGCAGAAATCTGCTCCCACGTCAGATCAGTATGCTTACTTAATGGAGTCGCAGTCCAGGAAAGCGCTGGTCGAGGGCTACCAAAAGGAGGCGTATTTTGCCGAGGTGCTGAAAGATGTTTGCGTAAACCCTGCACTACGTTCGTTGCGCACAGGGTAATCAACATACGAATATCCGACATTCTGCGGCGCCCCTGATTCCCAAAGAAACTGCGGTTCCGCTGCACAAACTGAATGAAGAGACGCTCAATCTGATGCTGAAAATCAATTGAGGTAAGGTCAATACGACCCCAGGCAGTAAAATCGACAGAACTTAAGTATAACCAAACTTCCTGGCGCTTGTTACGGTCAACCGGGCGCATTTGCAATGACTCGGTATGATAATCAAAAAAGCGCGGATAACAAAAATGCGCGATCAGCGTTTCAGCCAATTCAGCCTTCAGACGTGCGATTTCAGCGGGTGGAAGTTGACCCAGATAAATGCCCATCCTACATCCTCTTTCGTTTTACTGCTGTATTGCCTTGCAAAGTTCGATACCTTTTCGGCCTTCTAAATGATTATCTTCAGCAACATCTATTACAACGCATTGGTTCCTCGGCCGGTGCTGACAGGAAGAGACGCATCTCCAATGCGCGAAGAAAGCCAAGCCTGTACATTCACTATTGTATGCGATGATTGTACCAGAGGAGAAAGCGCAATGGAAACACAAGCTGACTTATCTGGTACCTTTGTCCATGGCACGCATCCCCTTGGTACTCTCAGTCGCAAAAAGCTGTCTGCACTTGAGATTGCAAAGCAGTTCTCGACATCAACAGATTCCGTCTACTATCTGCTGGAACTCGCTTGAGCAAGACATAACCATCTTGAGCCTGCATTACATTATATGAACCGGCGCAAACTACACTTTTTACTGCCTGCTTATAACATATTGTATCACACGGGTAGAGATCGCCTGTGGTATCAAGCAAAATGTACTCTGCATTATGATCTGCATATGGAAACAAATAAATAAATCTTCTCTCACTTAAATGAGAAACTAGCTTATTTTGAGCTGATACAGAGGCATCTGGTGGAATGAGGTGAATGAACTTTTCAGCGAGCTTAGCATGCTCAGATACAACGGGCCATTGATAGTGCTCCGCGAACGGCATCTGTCCATTGAAGACTCTATCAATCGCAAGTGTGCAACATATCATCCCAGTACTCAAACCGAACAACGTCAAAAAATGTGCCGCTCGACGAACATTTTCCCTCTGCTCGATAAAAATGTTGACAAGGATACCCAGTAGCCAGAGCAGCACAACCAGAGCCTCTATCGTCGCAAAGATCAGAATCGGGACGATCTCAGCACTATAATGAAAATAGCCGCTGTACATCTGCGGATCTGAACTCAATAGATTAACTGCCAGTGCTGGAAGGGCAAGTACAAAGATCCAGGGAGCCAGCAACGGTAGGAAGAGCACTGGCGCGAGCAAAAACGCGAGATAGAGCAGGTGATGGCGCTCCCAGAGATACTGATTCAAGAAGGAAAACGGATGACGAACAATACTTATCAGTAAAGCTCCCGGTGATCCAAGCTGACTATAGCGTGGCAATAGAAGCGCATGAGAGACAGGACTAAAAGCTGGCATAATCACTTTCGTTGCGACTATGAACCAGAAAACGGCTAGCAGCGTCAATGCTAATCCACTACGCCAGCGCCATTGAAAGAACGCCGACCAGAGTCCACAGGCTGCAACAACAAGAGCAATCTCCTCTTTACACACCATTGCCAGTACTGCAAAGGTAAACACAGCCTTCACCTGCTGTGTGTAGAGAAAATAGAGCAGGTACAGCACAAGCGCCGCCGTAAACGCTACCGCATGAAAATCAAATCCCAGTGCTTGCTGTAGAGCAGGATAAAGCAAATAGATGAGTGCAAAGCAGGCACCAGCCACTTCACTACGTAGACGCAGACGTGCAAGCCAGAATGCAGGATAAGCACCGCTTGCAACAACAATTGTCTGCACAATCAGTAAACACTTTGGGTTTGTCCAAAAAGCATACAGCAGCGATAAAGGCAATAGGATCGGCTCGACATGAATCGCAAGTCGTACTACACCGGTCGGGGTCGTACAGTTTGTATCAGAGATAGTGTTGCAGATGGTCTGGTGAAGTGGCGCTCCATGCAATGTATTCCAGAGCACCTGATCAATAATGCCAAAATCCTCCGCGTTCGTCAGCAAGGCATCATGGTGTGCGGTCAGATAAAGACTAAAATAGACACAAAAAACGGTTACCGCAATCGTCACAAAACCTGTAACTAGCCAGAAGAGACGAGTATGGGGCAACGACTCCGGCTTCCTATAGAACGCACCACACTTTTGCAACAAAATAGAGTATTTACGTAGAACAATCTTCATCCATCTTGAACCTTCTTAGAAGGGGGAGCAGTAAGTACTTCATCCATAAATGAACTATCTGCTAATTCTAGTGGCTGTTTCTCAGCAGAAGAGGATACTTCACGCTGCTTTTGCAAAGCGCGTATCTGCTGCCCTCCACTCATATATGCCCCCCCAACACAGACCAATTCAGCTCCCGTAGAAACGAGACGCGAGAGAATAGCACCGATACCAACTAAACCTAACGGTAGCACTGGAAAAGCCAGCGCGAGAATAGCAGTAATAGCTCCCTCACGAAAACCCAGACCACCCGGCGTAATAAAGCTTACAAAACCTATATCCCATGCCAAGGCATAGATACCAATACAGATCGGCAGGAGAATAAGCGGTGTTGATGGCCACAGTGCGGCGATTAGCAAAAAAAATGCACCGCCCGCAATAACCCAACTCGCGCACCATGCCAACGTGACTACCAAAATATCCCTGTAGCGCAACAGCAATTGTACTGGACTTCGCTTGAGCAGACGTAGACCTAGTGACAACAGCCCATTCAGAATACGTGGGTGCAGGCCGATAAGCAAAGTTAACATGCAGAAGAGACCAAGCCCAATGAGCACTGGTGTATAAGCTCCATTCGCCAATCCGCTGATAGCACTGAGATTTCCCCAGAACAGTAGACTCAATGCAAAGATAAATACTCCCGCCGCCAGTTTCGTAGTCAACTCGATTGTCATACTCGCAAAGGCGATAGAGCGCGGCACACCATACTTTGCCGTCCACAGCGTACGCGTAAGTACATGCCAGACGTTTCCAGGAATATAGCGCACAAACTCGGAGGCAAGATAGATACGCAAGCATACGCGCAAGTTCAGGGGATAGTCAAGACGTTGCAACACACTGCGCCATATCAGGCCGTACGATAGTTCCTGAACAATAAAGCCTGCAAATGCAAGTGCAAGCAACCAGGGATTCAGTCTAAACTGCTGCCGCGCCAGTTCATACCACTCCTGCTGCCAATTCTTTCCTAAAAAGATAACAATAGCACTAACCAGTACGACTGGTAGAGCAATACGCAGCACACGGTGAGCAGGTGAACGCTTCTTCGTTGCTCCCATCAGTCCAGTTCCTGTCGAATGCTATATTCCTCGCCACGCTGAAACGCATAGTGACGAATCATCTCGCTTTGCAAACCCGCCAGCACAAACTGCACACCAAAAATCATCAACAAGATGCCAACAAAAAGGGAGGGCTGCGTGTGAACCGGTTCGTGAATGATAAAGTAGCTGCGAATAACGACAAACAGATCGATCAGCACCCCCAGAACAAAGGTCCAGAAACCCATTGGCACAAATAGACGTAACGGTTTGCGTAGAAACGTCGTCAGGAACAGGATGTTGAGCAGGTCGATCAATCCTTGAGCAAAACGTTTTGCACCAAATTTGGAGACACCAAAGCGCCGCGGGTGGTGCTTGACCTTAATCTCAGTTACCCGATACCCACGTGATTCAGCAATAACTGGAATAAAGCGATGAAAGTCACCGTACAGCTTCAGATTGGGGTCTTCAATTACCTCTCGTCGATACGCCTTAAAGCCGTTATTGATGTCATGCAGATGTACGCCTGTCATCTTACTTACAATACCGTTAAAGACGCGCGAAGGCAATGTTTTCGAGATGGGATCAAGACGCGGAAATTTCCAACCCGAAACCAGATCATAGCCCTCATCAAGCTTTTCCAGAAAATTCGGTAATTCTTCAGGATCATCTTGCAGATCGCCATCCATAGTAAAGACGATATCACCACGACAGCGACTGAAACCTGCCACAAGCGCAGGCGTCTTGCCAAAATTACGCCGAAAACGGATTACGTGTACAACATCTGAATGTCCACTATACAGCTTCTGCAACTCTTTGAATGTCCCGTCAGTACTGCCATCGTCAACAAAGATGATCTCGTAGCTTTGACTGATGCGCTCTAGCTGCAATGTCAGCTTCTGAAATAATGGCTGAATACTCTCCTGCTCATTCATCACGGGCACGACGATAGATAGTGCAACTTCAGTCGGTTTAGCAGGAAGGGGGACGTGCTGTTGTTCAGCGACCTGTACCTGTACTTCTGTCTTTTGCATGCCTTCAATTCTCCACACAACCAGTTGATCTCGACCGCCACCGCAGCAAACCCTGACGCAACGGACGCGATACATCGAGTCCCTATACTACTAGCAATAAACTGCCTTTGAATGTGCTTATCTTCTCTGTGTTTTGCAGTAACACGTCTTCTCTAGATACAACGGTTAAGTTCGGACTGGGGACACATCCCCCTACACTTTATGACTAATGTATTGCCTATAGAAAGATGCACAATGATCAATTATTATGCAAGCTCAGCGAAGAGATCAGGTTGATCAGATGTAACCGAATCTACACCGAAAGAAATCATTTGACGTATCCCATCCAGGGTATTGACGGTCCACACCCCTAGCTTAAAGCCTCGCTCGTGAATGGTCGTGACAACATCGGGTGAGACAAGCCGATAATCCATGCTGATCCACTCACATCCAAGATCAGCTACTTGATTGCATAGCCGCTCTACAGGCCGTTCAGCTTGCGCATGCCACCATGTATGAGAAACAATCGCTCCAGTTGGTAACGCAGGTTGCAGTTTCTTAACCTCTGCCAGTGCCTGCCAATCAAACGAGATTAAAAGTACCTCATCTATCATACCCATAGTTTGCACATCGTCGATAACATACTCCACGATATGCGGATATCTATCATAGATGCCTTCACGTTTGCTTGCCTTGATCTCGATACAAACAAACAGCCGCCCTTTCAGCAGTGTTAGCACTTCGCGCAACGTTGGTATCTGCTCACGCTCCTTCCATCCACCTGGGAAATGTGCGGCAGCATCAAGCGAACGAAGCATAGCAAAATTCAAGTCAAGAATATTGCCGGTACCCTCTGTGAGTCGTTCCACCGTATTATCGTGAAAAACTATCAACTTGCCATCACTACTCATCTGCACATCAAGTTCCACAGCATCCACAGGAAGCGTTAGCGCATTGCGAAACGCCGCCCGTGTATTTTCAGGAGCTAGATTTGTACCACCTCGATGTGCAATACGCTGAACAGAATGTGTCATATCTATCTCCGCTTCACAAAAATCAAACGTTCTTCTAAACGACAGCCATTCCTAGCAGCCCTCTCATACTATATCATAGTTACGTACCTGTTCCTTTACATCCAGACCTTCACCAGTACATCAACTTTTACCCTTGCTATTTGTCAAGGGATATGTTATAATCTTTGGGCGCAAGAGAATTAGCATAGTCTCTAAAAGGCTAGCGAGAGATCTTGAGCAACTGCATCTGCACATGGGGATGTCGGGTTTCGACAGGTGGGCAGATCGAAGAATTGCAGGTCGAGGTGTCGGTACGCACTCTCGTTAAACAACCGACAAAACAATAGCTGCCAACAAACAGACAGCACCCCTCGCCCTCGCTGCCTAAGAAGTAGCGACGCGACGTCTCCCCAGCCTTAGCCCGTGGGGCTGGGATCAGGCGACATACACGCGGGCTGCGGTAACGTCCATCGCCTTCTAAACGTTATCAAAGACCAGAGGGCCAGCGCTGCCGGTATCCGGTCGGTGGGAGATCACAGCGTAATGAAAAACACTGACTAAACCTGTAGTACATTCTCCGGTGGGTTCTCTTGGACGGGGAGTTCAACTCTCCCCCATCTCCACCACTTAAGCAGCCTGTAGAGCCAACCTACAGGCTGCTTTGTTTCTCCCTATATAGCAAAAAGCCGCTCGTTGACACCAAAATTGACGGCTAACTACTTCATAATGAGGAACTTCTAAACTCTTTCTCTAAGACTTTATCCCACATATTTACTATTTTCTTTATGCTAAAGAATCAGCTCTTCTTAGGTTCCCCTTTCATCCCTTCTCTTGGAGGCTGAGTAGTTACAGGCTATGTTATACTTTAGAAAGGTTGGTAGGGAAACAGTGCCACTAAAAATTAGAGAACTGAAAGCGGCTCTCAAGAAAGCTGGATTCACCAAACGACCAGCCAAAGGAAGCCATACACACTGGGTACATCCAGAGATACCAAATACAGACGTGACTATAGCAGGACAAGATGGAAGCGATGCACAACACTACCAGATTAAACAGGTTCAAGCAGCGTTAAGAAAGGTCGGAAGAAAAGTATGAACGAATTTCATTATTCAATGCTCATTACCTGGGACGAGGAAGACCAGATCTTCGTTGTGAAAGTACCGGAACTCGACGGATGTATGACACATGGTCGAACCTATATCGAAGCTGTGGAAAACGGAATAGATGCAATGAATGGATGGATTGAGGTTGCTAAAAATCTCGGTTGGACCCTTCCACAGCCAAATACAACAGTAGCAGCTTGAAATAAAAACATATGCCCGAACAATATCATGTACCTGGAAGCAACAGAAATTGAGCACTATACCACCCTACTCTATGGTTATTCAATGGGGCAGCCGAAGTAACATTTTCGTCGTGAGCGTTCCCGAACAGCCCGGCTCTATGACACATGGTCACACGTATGAGGAGGCCGTAAAACGAGGACAAGATGCTATTGAAAGTTGGCTTATGGTAGCAGAGCAGGACGGAGATATGATACCTCCTCCAAAGAATTATACAGACACTGCCGCATAGGATAAATAATGGCACTACGCAAATACCCAACCATCACTATTGAGGATTACTTGATGCTCGACAGGAACAGCACACACGCTCGCTACGAATACCTGGAAGGTGAGCTGCGAATGCTTGCAGGTGGAAGTGCATATCACTCAGCAATCATTGTAAGACTAAGCAGTTTCTTTGAAAGACACCTCGAAAACAGCCCCTGTTGGGTATATAACTCCGATATGAAGCTGCAACTCTCTGAGTCACTTCATGTCTATCCCGATATCATGATAAGTTGTAATCCACAGGATCAGGAGCCAGATAGGACAGTCATCCACAATCCCTCTCTCATTGTCGAAGTACTTTCTCCAAGCACCGAAGCTGTTGATAGAAGAGAAAAACTTTTGTACTACCAGGAATCCCCGACGGTACAAGATTACCTCATGGTCGATAGCCAGAGCGTACGTATAGAAATGTACCATCGAGAGGCCGATGGCTGGAAGCTCTCCATCTACGGACCCGACGACACAATTCACATAAAGAACTTCGATATTCGCTTCTCCATCAATGCAATCTATCGCGGCATGGCCCTTGCAGGGAAGCGCCAAAATAGCAGTAAGTACAATCAACGAAAGCAATAGGGGATTGCTCAATCGCTCAAGGATTGCGGCGAACACCAACGCACTCCTACAAAACAGACTAAGCGAGAGCCTATGTCAGGTTTTTAACTCAGATGCTATTGTTCGTCTTCCATCAGGTCGTAGCGTTCTTCCTGATGTAACAGTGGCATGTAATGCTGGTGATTACACACCTGCTCATAAAGAGATTCTTTCATGAGCATTTTGAAGTGGTAATCGTCATATCTAAGATTCAAAGAAATACACATTGACAGAAATCATACAAAATAACGCTTTAGTCACGAAAACTTCTCATATATGACACAAGATGATATACTCTGAGAGGTTGAGATAAATTCTTGCTTCTGGAGAATGCTATGAGTTCATTGAGTCTTCCGATCAAACTACTGCTTGCTGGAGTCTTCCTACTGGTAGTCGTGATCGTCACGGCGCTTATCGATATACAGCTCCACTTCCATCCTCTGATTGTAATCGCTATCATGCTCCTGGCAACAACAGGTACAGCTCGCTTTATCACGCGTGCGCTGGAATAAACTTTCACACAGTTCCTGATACTTGAGACAAAGAGCGCTCTTTCTTACATATGGGAAGAGCGCTCTTTGTCTAGCAGAAGCATGCATAGACTTTACCTCTCCATGATGAAGAGAAAAAGAGTACAACTCTTAGCGACCTGCTCCTGTAGGAGGCCATTGCTGTGGCTGTGGCTGATTCTGCACAAAAGGCTGTGGCGTACTTTGGAATTGTGCAGGCTTTGTCGAAGTATCCTGCTGCAATGATACAGGTTGCACTGTGTCCGCCAATTGCTGACCCTGAGTTGCTAACGCCGCATGTTCCGCACGCGCTTTGCGATCATTGCGCACATGTCGCCAGACATAGAGCACAATCAAGAGCACAACCACAACAGCGATAACAATATCCGCGCTGTGGAAAATCGGGCCAAGTGTGTCTAGATGTTGACCCAGCGTGTATCCAACATAGGCCAGGACAAAACACCAGGGCAAGGACCCCAGAAACGAATAGCTGCAGAATTTAACAAAAGGCATCTTCGCTATACCGGCGGGCAGCGAGATGTAGGTGCGCACCACTGGTAGCAGACGTGAGAAGAACGCCGTTGCACTTCCCCAGCGCTGGAAAAAGGCATCGGCTTTATCCGCATCGTGCTGCGAAATAAGCACATAGCGCCCATATTTGAGCATAAGAGGACGACCACCTTTGTAGCCTATCCAGTATGCAGCTATTGAACCTATCAGACAACCAATAGCACCAGCCAGCGCAACAAGAAAAATGGCAAGAATAGGATTTACACCTGGTAATAAGTGTTTTCCATTTGTCCCAGCAATCATAACACCGGCGAGAGGCATCACTATTTCACTAGGGAGGGGAATACAACAACTTTCGATCGCCATAGCGAGCATGATACCAGCTAGACCAGTCACCACATAAAGATTGGTTATTAAATTTGTCAGGGTATCAGTAATCTGAGTTAACACAGAAAGCCTCCTTCACAGAGCTACGCATTTGCCCCATACTAACATACTTTCTACCTATCGGCTAGTGGCAGTAGTACGGAAGGAGAGCCTCTTCCTCATTACAAAAAATGGTTCCTCTCGCTCCAACTCATAAAAAACGTGCATTTTAGCAACGATGTGGCGCTTAGTATGCTACGAGACAAACATCCATTTATCCACCAATATCAATGCTCAGAGCTAGCTGTTCTGGCGTGGCTTGAGGTAGCGAGATGCACGACGCACGCGAGGCTCTACAGGTTGCGCCATCCCCTGAGGTAACTCGTCGTCTTCATATATGTAAGGAGCACGGCGCTGTAGTGGTTTACGCAGATCGCCGGAAAATGTTTGGGGAGCCAGGTATTCTGTTTCAGGGTCAGCATCCTGTATAAATTGTGCTTGACGTTGAGAAACAATGCTCGTCTCTTCTTCGTCATCAAAAAACTCATCGGGGATATCATCATTCTGTGCGAAAGCATCGGCTGGACGTCGCGACGAAAGAGCATCTCGCTTGCTTGCTCTGTGGGGCAATTTGCGCGTCGGACGACGCACCTCCCCTACCGAAGGTGGGTAGAGCGGAATTGCATTCTGGCGTCGCAACGTGGAAGGACCAGAGGTGATCTGGAACTCAGCCTCGCTCGCCGCCTCTTGCTGTGCCGCACGGAGCGCTCGCGTACGCAATTGACTGCGTGTTGGCTTCCCTTGATAGCCAGGCATTCCTGGAGAACCAGAGCGCCGTTGCGTGAGACGCCTACGCGCAATTTCCCGTCCATTGCTCTCTAATGGCTGCCCCGGCAAAGCAGCATAATCCTCATGCTGTACAGCAGGAAAATGACGTGTAACTGTTCTTTCTCGTGGCACACGTGAGGGCGGGGGAAGAGAAAGCTGACGAGCAGGAGGGGTCTCTTCATACTGCTCATCCCGCCTGTCCGAACGCCTGTCTCTGTAATGATCCTCTTCAACTACTCGGTAGCTACGTGAGCGAGTATACCGCTCGTCAATAGCAGGCTGTTCTTCATACGCATATCCCCCATCTTCGTATACCTCTTCCTGGTATACAGACTGTCTGGCAAGCCGCACCTGCTGATAATGTTCATACTCTTCTTGCTCGCGCCGTTCGTCATGCTTACGCGCAAAGAAAGAGAAAATGATGAGAGAAATGGGAATACTGATGAGCAAGGCAGCAAGGCCGCCTATTAAGCCTCCAAGAACCCAGGAGTTCAACGTATTGCCGAACCAGAGGACCACCGCAGCCCCCGCAATAAGCACCAATGCAGCAGCAACAGCCCTCTTCAAAGCCATGCTTCCTTTCCAGCTTAGCTCACACGAGCACAATGTTCACCATCAGATATACATCAAGAATAGAATCGCTCTAGCCGAAGTATACCAGAGTTGAGGAAAGAGTACAATAGGGAGTCTTGCCTGTACAGAGAGGCATCAACAAGAGAAAAGTAAAAATGGGAGGAACAGGCAGTGGAGCAGGAATCCTTGAAGAAGACATAGGCAAAAGAATACTACGAGAGGAATACCTCTAAATCTCTCCTGCTGCCACTGCCCTTATTTCACGTTCTAGAGGAGATACATGGGAAAAGGCTCACAGTGTCAGTGCATTATTCTTGCCGCGAATCATTAGCACGTTAGTAATCTCCCATCTCTCTATGGAACAAGTAGTAGTGGGAGAAGCATAACAAAGCAGCTCAATTCGCTGCACAGGCTACACGCTAGGCCGCCGAGCCACATTGACGGAAGATGGCTACAACCTTGCCCTGGATCTGCCATTCATTATCCCAAATACTCTTAGGAATAAAAATGGGATCTAATTCCGAATTCGCGGGCTGCAGACGAACACGGTCATGCTCTTTTTCCTGGAAGAAACGCTTCAGCGTGGCACTACCAGTCACCCCTTCCTGCATATGCACCGCAACCACAATATCCCCATTCTGGCACACTTCCTGTCGCTTGATCACCACATAATCACCATCACAGATGTGATCCTCGATCATTGAGCGACCTCGCACTACCAATGCATAGGCATCCTGCGCGTCAGCAAAATTGCTCCCCATATCGATAGCATCACCTGCATCGAAGATGTCGAGCGGCTCACCTGCGGCGATATACCCCTTCACAGGAACCCCACGGCTGGGAGCAATTAAGCGAATACCTCTGCTCTTCTTCGCCTGCCGTGCAATCAAGCCCTTCTTCTCCAGCATGGTAAGGTGATAATCAACATGACCGGTACTGGCAATATCCATCGCTCGACCTATCTCTCGATTGGTCGGCGGCATTCCCTCTTGACTTATATAATTTACTATAAAATCATACATCCGCCGCTGTATCTCGCTGGCCTGTTCTAATGACATAGGACGATTCCTTGCCTTTCTAAAGACATGTGTAGAACAACCCACCTCTCCAAAACTAGAACGATCATTCCAAACTATCATACCATACCAACCATACCAATACAAGCCTTTTTTGGAACGCATTTTCTGAACATTTTTCCAATACTACTACAAAAGATTCTCACAAATGGTGCTCTCCCTCTTGAAAGTCAGCAAAAGATAGGCTACTCTATCAATTACAGACCAGTCATCGTAGGCAACTCAGCAACAGGAAGAGTCTTCGTCTTTTTCTGTTCTACCTCCGATGATAATAAAGAGAAGATTGATAGAGGCCGATGAACAGCTACAGGTCTCTTCACTCCTTCTTTGGCAGGTGATTGAAACCTTTATGGCTTCAGCAACGTAGCGTTAACGTCAAGTACTCTATGCCTGAAGGACGGGAGCCTGTCAGGTGAAAAGCCCAGGAGGAATTGGGGAGACGATTTGCGCTCAGGGCTTTGCTAGATGTACAATAAAGGCATTGGATATTCGACGGACCTATGCACGAAAGAGAGTCAGAAAACTATGGTTGAGATGACAGTTGATAGCGTGCGCATCAATCTGGCGACGCAGCAGCGGGTGGTCATCTTGAAAGCAACGAAGCAAGAACGTTATCTGTTTATCTGGATAGCACAGTCAGAAGCATTTGCTATTGCCGTCGAACTTCAAGGAACAACGTCACCCCGCCCGCTTACTCACGATCTCCTTAAAAACGTGATTGCTGAATTAGGTGCGAAGATTGTAAATATTGTCATCTCAGATCTGATCGATGACGTTTACTACGCACGCCTGGTACTCGATGTTGCTGGCAGACATGTCGAAATAGACTCCCGTCCCAGCGATGCTATTGCTCTGGCGGTTCGTACGCACACTTCTATCTATGTTGAGGATAGCGTTCTGGAACGCGCAGGCGTGGCACTGGAACCAAACGAAGAGCTACCCAAATCACCTTCTAGAGCTGAAGCCCGCCCAGAGCACGATCCAGATGATGACAATCTCGATGCTTACCGCGACTTTATCAACAGCCTGGATGTCCTTGACGAGTTCGGTAAAGACTAACAGACCCTCTCTTAGAAGGTGTTGCAATCTTGCAGTCATACGGCAGCAATTTATTGCTCGCAAAAGCAGAGTACTACTATCATAATACTACACGACTAGCGTGGTGTACGCAGCAACGCTTTCAACAGACGCACCAACAAACGCGATCCTACTCCGTAAATCAAAATCGCGACCAGTGTGTATACTTCTACATTCGTGGGGATCATATTCTGTATTGGCACAAACTCTGTCCAGAGCATGCGAAACGGGGAGATAAAAACATCAGAGATCGTGCTCACAATCCCTACCCATGGAAAATCAGCCCCCAGTTGCAGCGCACGAACCGCAAAGCGCACAAGTAATAAAAGCTGTAGCAAAACAGCGAAGAATCCTATCAAGGCCGGTATTCCTTGCCACCAGTATATTCGCAACGTTCCCTGTGCACGCTGTTGTTGAGCTACCCCTCCAGCATTTTGCATACTTCCCGCGTATGGAGATGGTGGCAAAAATGGGTACGAGTTTCCCTGAGCATTATAGGGAGACGGCATAACTCCCCCCTGCCCATATTGACCTGGGGGTACTTGCTGGTAGCCTGGCGCAGATGTCGGCCCGTACGTATATTGATTTGCCGACGCGCCTGTCGGTGCTATATAAGGAGGCTGAGCAGGAGCACTCTGTCCATATGGGCCGGGAAATGGCTGTGGAGGGTATTGAGAAGGGTGTACATTCCTGTCGGGCGGCTGCATATTTGGGAAAAACGCCAGATCCTGCAACTGGAGCGGTTCCGTCGGTGCATCATGTTCATTGACCTGTTGCGATCTATTGTAGTGAGAGCTTTGCATCATCTCTTTCCCCTGCACACTAGACAAACTCTATTTTCTGGAATAACTCCAGACAATACCTGCCCGAACTCTGCATGATTAATACGATGCAGTATAACATAAGTTGTACATAGTGACGCTCCCGAGCAAAGATGCGGCCTTTCTCGATAAGCCAAATATCCCTGACTGTATGCTATCCAGGCTCTTGTAACTATGCTACAATAGTTCGGAAACGTAGGACAAATGTTGAAGGAGAAAATAGCGTCTTATGACACAGATTGAGAATCGCTCAGAAGAGCAGTCTACACCGGAGGTAAAACGTGTACCACGTCTGCGTTTTGCCCCCAGCCCGACTGGCTTTTTACATATCGGGGGACTACGCACTGCCCTCTTTAGCTGGCTGTATGCACGCCATACAGGGGGACAATTTGTTCTACGCATCGAGGATACTGATACAGCACGAACGGTTGAGGGTGCGGTTGACGATTGTCTGAAGGGGATGCAGTGGTTGGGCATGGATATCGACGAGGGTCCCATTGTTGGTGGTCCCTACGGACCATATTACCAGGTTCAGCGCAAAGCTCTCTATCAGCACTATGCCAGTAAGCTCATCGAGTCCGGCCATGCCTATCGCTGCTACTGCACACCCGAACGACTTGAGCAGATGCGCAAAGATCAGATGGCGCAGAAGCTTCCGCCTCGCTACGACCGCCACTGTCGCTACTTCACTTCTGAGCAGCGAACTGCCCTGGAAGCAGAGGGAAGATCCTGGACGGTACGCTTTGCGATGCCATTGGAAGGCGAGACAGTCGTGCACGACGAGCTACATGGCGATATTGTCTTCAAAAATAGCGATCTGGATGACATGGTTATCCTGAAAACAAACGGGTTAGCGCCGTATCACCTCGCGCACCTCGTTGATGATCATCTCATGGGCATCACACATGTGGTACGCGCGGAAGAGTGGATTCCCAGCGCTCCACGTCACGTCCAGCTCTACAAAGCGTTGGGCTGGGAGGTGCCGCTGTTCTACCACGTCCCCGATGTGATGGGGAAAGATAAAAAGAAGTTGAGCAAACGACGTGGCGCTCCCGCCTGGTCCGATTACGCTCAACAGGGCTACTTACCAGAGGCCGTCTTTAATTTTCTGGCACTGCTCGGCTGGGCATACGACGATAAGACAGAGATCTTTACCAAAGAGGAACTTATTCGCGCCTTTACGCTGGGTCGTGTGGGCACCTCTTCTGGTATCTACGATCCTGACAAGTTGCTGTGGATGAACGGTGTCTATATCCGTCAGTTGTCGCTTGACCAGTTGATAGAGCGCATCCTTCCCTACATGGAGCGTCCAGAGGCCGAAGGTGGCCTGCCCGACAGCATTGCTCGCCCGCTCGATATTCCATATACAAAACGTGTTCTGGAGCTTGAGCACGAGCGCTTGAAGACATTGGGCGAGGCCGCACACGTCGTTTCCTTCTTCTATGAAGAGGAGATCACCTACGACACAAAATTGCTGATCCAGAAAGGTATGGACGCAGCTCGTACACATGATGCTCTTGTGAAGGCACGCGACGCCCTCAACACATTAGAACAGTGGGAGCATACTGCCCTCGAAACACTGCTACGCGGCATGATTGAACCGTTGGGCTTGAAGGCCGGTCAGTTCTTCGGCACGATTCGCACCGCTGTGAGCGGACGAACCGCGACGCCCCCTCTCTTCCAGATGATGGAAGTGTTGGGACGCGAGGTAAGTATGAAGCGTATCGAGCAAGCTATTAGTTACGTCAACTCGTAGCACTGGATTACGTAGTTTTTACAGGGCACTCTGAGACGAGTGCCCTGGTCTCGCTGTAGAGGACGGACTTCTCCTTTATGATGAACAAAGACTATATTCTGCGCCTTGCCGAGCGGCTGGGCAGAGAACTCTCCATCATCCTGGGTCTGCGCCAGCGTGATCAACATGAGGAGGCGCTCATCTACATTGATGACCTGCTCTTCAAAAACGTGGGACTCACCTCCAGCTTCCTAAATTCCCTTCCCGAAGATATGCTATTAAAAGCCCTCTCTCCTCTTGGACCGCTCAATGTTGACGCTTGCCTCTGGGTCGCAACCCTTCTCCAACAAGAGGGTGAGATTTACGAGCATCAGGGCAATAGCAGCGAAAGCTACTACCGCTCTACCAGGGCACTCTTTCTGTTTCTGGAGGTTTTCAACTATGAACCGACCAGTGGCGAGACTCCACTACGACAAAACATTCAACAACTTCTGCAAAATTTGGCTGATTACGAGCTACCACCACGCATTCAACAACAGCTTATAGTCTATTACGAACAGTCGGGGCAGTATGACAAAGCCGAAAATATCCTCTTTGATCTTCTAGAATCAGCAGAAGACATCTCCCAGGTCATCACAGAGGGTAAAGCGTTTTATACACGTCTACAGAGGAAGAGTGACGCGGATCTACAGGCTGGGAATCTTTCCCGCACAGAGGTCATGGAAGGATTAGAACAATTACAACTCCGTGAACAATGATACGTAATTACTGGAAAAGAACGTGCCCTAACCACTAGCAAGGAATACTCGTGTCATCTCTCCAACCCTCACACGTTGTGCGCTCCACCGTTGCCGATACCTGGCGCTGGATGTGGCCCGATTTCTTAATACGCATCCTTCCCATGACAGCCGTTCCCTTTCTCTATATCGCGGCGTTTCACTTACCCCCATCTTTTCTCGGACTGACCGCTGGCGATATCCCACAACAGCTCTTCCTTGGACTCGGCGCGGGTGTGCTGATGGCTCTTTTTGCAGCAACCTACCGCATGTATATTGTAGGGCCATGGTTCCGCCGCCCAACTATTAACGACCAGTGTTTTCAGAGTTTTTTCTACCTCTGCATCAACGCTCCCGTTGAAGAACTCTTCTTTCGCGGCTTTCTCCTGGCAGCAGTCACACAATGGACAGGACAGCTCGTGCTGGGCTGGTTTATCAGCACCGCTCTGTATACGCTCTACCACCGCCTGGGCAAATGGAAATGGCGTAGCGTCGGCGGCGTAGGGCTGGCAGGGGTCGTGTTCAGTCTGGTATATCTTCTGCAACCCGGTCCCCGCTCACTGCTGGCCGTCACTATCGTTCATGGTTTCACTACAAGCGGCTTTCTAAGCTGGGGAGATGAAGCACTATACCATCGGTGGAAATATAGACAACGCCAACGCCATCCACTACAATAGATGCATGCACAAACTTCTGTCTCCACATAGAAACGGTTTGTATCTCCCACTGTCTCAAGGCGTCAGTCTTGTCTTCAAAGAGCCTCCCCCATGGGGATACAAGTAGCGAAAGATGTAGGGTAGAAAGTGAGACAACAAGACTCCTTAAAGCGTATTCTTCATAGATGATAGAGGAAACGGGAGAGGAAATGTCTTATTGTGCTATCGCGTTACCTTCATGGAGTCAGTTCGTCTACCCATACAGGTAAAGCAAAGAAAATATCTAGCAGCAGATATTGCTTATTCTGGAGGTTTAGCACTTGAAAGTCGTTGTAACTGGAGGAGCAGGTTTTATTGGCTCCAATTTGTGTGCCCGTCTACTCGCAGAAGGTCATTCTGTTCTGTGTGTTGATAACTTTATTACTGGTTCTGCTGACAATATTACTCCATTCCGTACTCATCCACATTTTACTTTTCTTCAGCACGATGTAACACAGCCCTTTGAGTTTGAGGCCGAGGTCATTTTCCACCTGGCAAGCCCGGCCAGCCCTATCGGCTATATGGACCATCCGATCGAGACCATCCTGGTCAACAGTCAGGGTACATATCAGATGCTGGAACAAGCGCGCAAACAGAACGCGCTATTCCTGATCTCTTCGACTTCAGAGATTTATGGAGATCCTCTCGTTCACCCTCAGCACGAGGAGTATTGGGGCAACGTCAACCCCATCGGACCGCGTGCTTGCTACGACGAGAGTAAACGCCTCGGCGAGACCCTGACGATGGAGTTTCACCGCCAGTTCGGTACAAACGCCCGTATCGTCCGCATCTTCAATACCTACGGCCCCAACAGCCAGATTGAAGATGGACGCATGATTCCTAATTTCATTACGCGCGCTCTGAAAAATGAGCCTTTGACGATCTATGGCGACGGCAAGAAGACACGCAGCATCACCTACGTAAGCGATCTGGTTGATGGTCTGATGCGTGCCATGTTCCGCCCTAATACGGCTGGCGAGGTCTTCAATCTCGGAAGTACGGAGGAACATACGATTCTCGAATATGCTGAGATGATTATCCGTCTCTGCAACTCTTCCTCTACTATTGTCTTCGAGTCAAGCCGCATCGACGATCCCGAACGAAGACGGCCCAATCCAACAAAGGCGCAGCAAGTTCTCGGCTGGCAGCGCCAGGTGGACATGGAAGACGGTCTGCGCAAGACAATTGAGTGGTTCAAGCCACGTGTCGCGTTGCTCTCTACCGTTTCCTGATGGATTAATACGTATATTCGCGAAGTGAAGTAAACTTTTCGTGCTAGAAGAGGGAAGTCTCCTATTCCCTTCTAATCTCCTCTAAGAGGTACTCGACGAAAAGATTGTGGCGGGAAAGTAATGTAGTGTATGAGTAATGTTCTTCGCTTCACCAATGAAGCACGAGCACATAACCAGGGTCCTTTTCTACGCATAGCTGTGTTCCTACGAGAAAAGAGCAACATGGCAAATAGTGTTGGCCTCCTCGGTGCTTTGCTCGTGCTTGCCTGTCTGCTAGGACTCCCAGGCACAAACAACTGGAATCTGCGCATTCCTCTCTACCTCCTTGTCTTCACCTGGTCCCTTATACGTCCGCGCGTAACGCTCTACCTGCTGCCTATCGCTATCCCCTGGGGTTCATTAGATACTATTGGCAGCATTAGCAGCTCGGATATTCTTGTCGCACTCCTTGCGCTAAGCTGGCTACTGAGCTTTATCTTATGCCGCACCCTTCCACTGTACGCTCGCTTACATAGCCCTCTTGACTACGATCAGCGCAATCTCCCTGTCGTACTCACGCTCTCATTGCTAGCTCTGCTTCTGACAATGCTCCTCTCTCTCGTAGGTACGCTGAGCTTAAGCAGCAGTGCCAAGGAACTGATCAAGTGGGGAGAGCTACTAGTTATTTTCCTGCTCGGCTTTCGCTATATACGTACGCGCCAGCAGATCTGGACACTGGTCATACTCCTCTGCCTGGCTGCAATCTCACAGGCAATCCTGGGATACGCTCAGGCATTTTTCAATCTAGGGCCACTCTCATTTGTGCGTAATGCCTCTCTACGAGTATATGGAACATTTAATCAACCAAATCCTTATGCGGGCTATATCAATACTACGCTTGTACTGGCTATTGCACTCCTGCTGATGGGTCGTGGCTGGAAAACACGTATCCTCGCTGCCTGTGTCGTTGTACCACTGCTGGGCGTGGAGTATCTCTCCCAATCCAAGGGCGGCTGGATAGCACTGCTCGCAGCTCTGATTCTTCTGCTCGCTGTTGGTCTGACCAGAGTACGCCTTGCGCTACGCCTGGCAGGGATAGCCTTTCTTGTTCTTATCGGCATCTACCTGGCAGGTGCTATTCCAGCACAGCCTGTCAACGCGCTTCTAGCAAAGGCCGGGTTGACGGACATATCATTCAGCGCACCAACAAACACAAGCTTCGCTAACTCTGAACGGGTTGCGCACTGGGTTGCAGGTATCCTTATGTTTCTGGATCATCCCCTCTTCGGTGTCGGAATAGGCAACTACGCCAGCGCCTACGCTCCTTATGCACAAGGTATCTTCGTCAATAGCCTCGGCCATGCTCACAACTACTACATCAATATTGCCGCAGAGACAGGCATTTTCGGTCTTATCGCCTTTCTGCTCTTCCTCATCGCGCTTTTCGTCAGCGCTAGCCGCTCACTATCACGACTTTCCAGCCGCCTCCACCAGGAACAGCACATGCTCCAGCAGTTCCGAGGAAATATGACTCTGCGCGAAACAACAGCACGTTTGAGACGTGTGGGTATACTGGTAAATGACAGGGCACTCGCGGTTGGGCTCCTTGCAGCACTCCTCTCTGTCTGTGTCCACAATCTCGTAGACAATCTCTATGTCCATGCAATGACGATACTCTTTGCGTTACTGGCCGTCTTGCTGCTTCGCCTCGACAACGTTATGACGTCCACTCAATGAACATTTGTGGAGCAGCAACGTCTTTCTCGAACGATAAGAATAAGATATTGCATAAATCAGGTGGAGGATGTTTTGCTTCAAAATCGTCAGAAACAGAGCACAAAATCAGTCTCAACTCTTGTTGAGCCGAATACTACAATACCTACCGTAACGATACCGCCGACACAATTAAATATTCCAGATACTCAACAAAATACTCAAACACAGAGCACATATATGCAGGAGATTTCAGACTCACAGCAGGAACAACACAACCAACAAGAGCCACAGGAGGTTACACGCGAGCAGCTTGCACTACGGAAGCGCTTGCTCAATTGGCGTACACTTGTACCACTGGTGATTGTCATCGTTGCGCTTCTCTTCTTCGCTCAAAAAGCCAACATCAATCCTCAGCAGACATGGAATACCTTGCAACATGCAAACCTTCTCTTCTTCCTGTCAGCATTTGTCATCTACTACCTCTCATTCGCACTCCGCGCACTGCGCTGGCGCTTCCTGTTACAGAATATAGGCTATAGGAAAGAGAATGGCATTCATTTACCTCATTTACGTCGGCTGACCGAAATCATCTACATCTCTTTCTTCGCTAACGCACTTGTTCCCGCTAAATTAGGCGATCTCTATCGCGCCTACCTGTTGCGCCAGGATATCACGGTCTCCACAACGCGGAGCTTTGGCACTGTGTTAGCTGAACGCCTCTTAGACCTCATTATTCTCTTGCTACTCCTTATTCCTGCACTTCTTGTTAGTTTGCATGAAAGCATGCCAGTACAGCTACGCCTGGGCATGGAAATTCTGTTGGGCGCTGTTGTTGCGGGTATTGTTGGCCTGTTCGTTTTGCGCCTGGGACGTGAAAAGATAGCATGTATTGTACCGCTCCCCTTCCGTGAACACTATTATCACTTCCAGGAAGGCACCCTTGGCTCATTTCGCCGCCTCCCTCTTCTAGCAGGATTAACTGCCGTTATCTGGGGCTGTGAGGCACTGCGTTTCTTTTTTATCGCGCTCTCTCTGCATCTGATCGCGGGCAGCTTTCTCCACATTCTCGCCGCCGCCATCTTTATTGGTCTGGGCGAGGCGCTTTTGACTGCTATTCCCGCTACTGGCGGTGGGGTCGGGCTGGTCGAGGGAGGCATGCTGGCGATGATCGCGCTTTTTACAAATGGAGCTAATGCGAAAAACCTTACGGTGGCTGCTATCCTGCTTGACCGCACCATTACGCTGTTCAGTATTCTGCTCATCGGCCTGCTTGTCTTCTTGCTGGGCTTTCGGAAAAAAAATAGGCACTCTTCAAAACTGGAAACATCTTGACATGCAAGCTATGCTCCTCTATAATTTTCTCTCAGGTCAACAAAGTATGTAGGATACACCTTGCTACCTTGAATCTCGACCTTGAGAGGAGGGGAAATCGTGTCAGAAGTCAAAATTGGCGATCATGAGTCGTTTGAGACTGCTCTCAAGCGTTTTAATCGCAAGATTCAACAGGAGGGCATTCTCGCTGAGGCACGCCGCCGCGAGCATTACGAGAAGCCAAGCGTTGAGCGTAAGCGAAAAGAGGCCGCCCGTCGCCGCAAAATGCTGCGTAGAGGGTAAACACTTTCTCCTCTCTCATTAGAGTTTAGGAAAGCACCTTTGCTAGATGTATAATGCTTTGAAACGGTGCTTTCCAGGTACTTTCTTGTACTGATTTCGTCTACCTTTTTTGCTTATCTGTAGTTATATTTTGTGTTTGAGGCACTTTTACGTATGCAAGAACATCCTCTTATCGAACTGTATATCAATGTTGGCAATGAGCAACAAAATACATTGCTTGAACGACAGCTCTCTGGCGTGGATCTGGACGCTGTGGTTTTGCGTACGTTACAAGCCGTTCATATTTCTCAGGAAGTTATGCTTACTCTCCTCCTGACAGACGATGCCGGAATTCGCGATATGAATAAACAATATCGTGATCAGGATAAGCCAACTGATGTGCTCTCATTCCCCTTGCTAGAACACCCCCTCGTCTCCGCTCCCCCAGAGCAACTCTGGGCACCCCAGGAGACCGCAATAGAAGCAGCGCCGCCCGAAGAACTGCGAGAGGATGAACAACAAGCGTTTGAGAAACCCGAATTTGTCTCACCACCTGAGCTGGTGACAAATCTGGGCGATATCGTGATGTCATGGCCTACACTCATACGACAGGCAAACGAGACTGGACACGAACCGACCACTGAGCTGGTCTATCTCCTCTCACACGGCGTACTCCACCTCGTTGGGTACGACGATCATACACAGGCCGGTTATGAGGCAATGGTCAGCATCCAACGCTCTGTCCTAAATTCACTTGGCTATGAAATCTAAATCTGATCAACAACCACTCCTGCCCGGTGATACGGCTCAAGAGAGAAGTGAATGGGCAAAATTTATCGCAAGCTTCGGTTACGCCTTCCGGGGACTCTGGTACGCTCTGCGTACACAAAGAAATGCCCGTGTCCACGTAGCCGCAGCAATTCTCGCGATCACACTCGGTATGGTCCTTCACATCTCATCGGTAGAGTTTGCCATCATTCTTATGGTCATCACCGGCGTCTTTGTCACAGAAATGTTCAATACTGTCCTCGAACTCTGCGTTGACCTTGCCTCACCTCAATATCATCCCCTGGCAAAAATCGCCAAGGATGTCGCTGCGGGAGCTGTATTGGCAAACGCGATTCTAGCCGTCATCATCGCTCTCTTTATCTTCGGCCCCCACCTACTGGCCTTGCTTCCATAAGAAAGAGAATTTTCTCTCGCCCATTCGTATCCATCCTCCTATCAGAAACGTGTAGCATGTGGATACTGCTTCAGCCTGAGCACAGCTTTTTTTTGAGATTCTACGTCACTATATAAAAATTGGAGGAAAATAGTATGAGTTCAAGTGAAAGCCATCCATCAAAGCAGTCACAATTCCAACAGCCAGTTACCCGCGAGTCAGATATGCCCTCGCCGTCACAGGCGAGCGCTGCAAATTATCAAGGCAGTGGCAAGCTTCAGGGCAAGGTTGCGCTGATCACAGGAGCGGATAGTGGGATCGGACATGCGGTAGCTGTTGCCTTCGCGAAAGAGGGCGCTGACGTTGCAATTGTCTATCATGACGCACACGAGGACGCAAAAAAGGTCCAGCAAGAGATCGAGCAACAGGGCAGAAAGGTGCTGGTGATCGCTGGCGATGTCGGTGATGAAAGCTTCTGCCAGCAAGCCGTTCAGCAGACGGTCCAGCGGCTTGGCAAACTGGATATCCTGGTGAACAATGCGGCTGAGCAACATCCGCAGGAGAGCATCGAAAAGATCAGCGCAGATCAGCTAGAGCGCACGTTCCGCACCAATATCTTCTCTATGTTCTTCATGACTAAAGCGGCCCTTCAGCATCTTCCCAGCAAAGGCACAATCATCAATACAACCTCAGTTACGGCTTACAAAGGCTCACCGCAACTGCTGGACTACTCGGCCACGAAGGGCGCTATCGTCGCCTTCACACGCTCTCTCTCCCAATCGCTTATCGAGAAAGGGATTCGCGTCAATGGCGTTGCTCCCGGCCCCATCTGGACTCCTCTGATCGTTCAGACGATGCCCAAAGAGCAGGTGGAACAGTTCGGCAAGCAGGTTCCAATGCAGCGCGCTGGACAGCCTGATGAACTGGCACCGGCCTATGTCTTCCTCGCCTCTGATGACTCCTCGTATATGGCCGGGCAAATTTTGCACCTCAACGGCGGCGAAGTCGTCAACGGATAAAAGTCTACAAGTGCACTATTATAAGAGAAAGGCATACCCAAATTTGGTATGCCTTTCGTGTATGCGTTGCAGTGTGCTTGTTTACACTGTGACCCTATCGGACGTTTGTGGAACAGATGCGGAGGAGGAGGGAAAATCAATGGAAAAGGTAAAACATCAGATCAAGTTGTTCGTTTTCTCTGTTATTGAAACGGTCCTAGCTATCCAAATCAATATTATCAGTTCGGTACTCTCCCCGTTTAGCTGAGTCTATTGCTTCTAACATAGTTCGTCTTGGTAAAAAGAGCGTACAAGCAGGAACATAGCATTGTTAGTTGCTATGTTCCTGCTTGTACGCTCTTTTGAAACTTCTCTTATATGTGTAACACTAAAGTCCTTTTCATAACCTGCGCACTCGTTTCGGTCCAGGTATCTCCCTGGTCTTGTTTCCTGTTACTTCACGCGCTCAACATATTGGCCGGTACGCGTGTCAATGCGAATTTTGTCGCCGGGATTGACAAAAAGTGGCACGTTAACGACTGCCCCGGTCTCCAGAGTTGCCGGCTTGGTCACGTTGTTTGCAGTGTCACCACGCACACCCGGCTCGGCGCTTTCAACTGTCAGGGTCAGAAAGTTTGGCAACTCAACGGCAATGATGCGTTCACCGTCAACCAGCATCTCGACCTCGTCCTGCTCCTTGAGAAACTTGATTGCATCACCAAGCATCTCTTTAGGGATAGGTTGCTGGTCATAGGTCTCGGTATTCATGAATACGTAGTCATTTCCATCGACATAGAGGAACTGCCAGTTCTGATGCTCGACACGCACCTCTTCCACCTCTTCACCTGCACGAAAACGCTGCTCGATTGCACGACCATTTTTCAAGTTTTTCAGACGTGTTCGCACAAAGGCGCGCCAGTTTCCTGGACTGACGTGGTGGAACTCGGTGATTGTCCACAATTCATTATTATAGCGAATGACCATGCCGTTCCGAAAATCGGCGGTTGTTGTGTTAGCCAAAGGATACCTCTCTTATCTCTATAGCATTTCCTACTTTAGGTTACACTCGTTCCAGCACAAAAATGCTGGCAGGCTGACCAAGCACGACCAGCACGTTTTTCCGGGTGATGCGCCAGCCTCGCTCGCTTACGATAGCTGTCCAGAGCTGGTCCTCGCTGGTCAACGTGACCATAAGACCGTTCTTGCTCAGTACCCGTTCAAATTCCCCGATCAGCGCACGATACAGTCCGATGTTTTCTTCGTGCGAACTGATCTGCTTCCCAAAAGGCAGGTTGGTGAGTATACGCGTCACGCTTGCGCTTTCTAACGGCAACTTCCGCGCGTCCCAAACCTTTAAGCTTGCTGAAACCTCTGCCGAGCGCACATTTCGTCGCGCCAGCGTTACTGCTTCTTGCTGGATATCCCCACCCAACGCTCGCCCCAGCGGACTTAGCAGCGCGCGCTCAATCAGAATAGTGCCTGCACCGCACATCGGGTCCAGCACTATATCCTCCACAGATGGACGCGAGAGCCAGGCCATCGCAGCCGCAACTGTTGGCCGCAGAGATGCAGGAAGATGTTCATGCTTATAAGAACGATGCCGCATCGTTGCATCGCTGAGCCGTAGCCCGATCAGCACATCACTACTTCCCAGCCAGATCCAGATCTCCACATCGGCATCGTCTTCAACCTGACGCATCTGCTGCGGCAGCACACGACGCAGCGCGCTGATCACTGTCTGACCCGCGTCAACTCGTCGAAAAGCGTATGAACCGGACATCTGGCTCACAACTCGCCATGTACGTGGACGCGCGCCTGCATGAGCACGTCGCCACACCCTTAAACCGTCCTCCAGGCTAGAGCGCAACGTTGCACTGTGAATTACTCGCAGCGCCTCTGTTCCATGTCGCAGGCCAGTTAGATGGGCCAGTGTAAAGAAAACATCCTCAACGGTGCGCAACTCAAGGAGCGTCTCTGGCTCGCTGGGCACACGAAAGAGGGCTATTCCACGCGCAAACTTTACCTGTTCAGCATCCGGTATGTGTGCACGAATTTCACTAAATGCCAGCGTCTCCAGACCTGGCATCGTCATAGCATAAAAAAGTTGGGACATCCACCTGCATCTCTTCTCTCAGAACCTTCAACGTGGAATGATAGCATACTCAACTCTTTCTCACAACCCTTACCGCTCGTTGCAAATTTTCTGAAAAAGCTCTGCTTCTCTATTTAAAAATTAGTATTAGTATGGACGTTTCTTTCCACTGTTGTATGTTATACTTGAAAAGGAGCTATTCCTATAATTCCCAAATAGCATCAGAGTATATGAGTGAAAGGATGTACACAGTGAAACTTCGTCGTCGTTCTCTTCTGGGCGTTGGTGGCGCAACCGCCTTAGGCACATCGTTTGCATTTAGCAATATCTTTTCAGAATCAGCTCAAGCAGCATCTACGGCTCAAGAACCGGCTCACTTCAAAATAGTACCCATTGTCAATGTATGGGTTGTTGATGTGACCTTTGAGACCGGCCCATTTAAGGGCCAGACAAAGCAATCTATTTACACATTTCATGACGATCTCTCTGTCGCCGTCATTATTCCTGACAATCGTGCCACCACACGGCTAGGAAAATGGCTCTATGACTTTGAGAACAAGGTGTATAGAACAACGGCTCGTGAGATTACATTCCAGGGCAACGAGACAGGATACATTGTCGTGCAAGAAACATTCACGGCCACCGATAGAACGCTAACCGGTGAAGGGCAGGGAGTCCTCTATGTAACTGGGTTACCACCTTTTCCTCCTAACAAGTTCTCCATGAAAGGAGTCCCTTTAGAGGTCATCCCGCTCTAGCTCTCCCACTAACATTGCGGTAAAAAAGGAGACATCCATATAGAGCTCAAAGAGCATACATGTTATGTCTCCCATAGGCATCTATTTAATAGATAATTTTCTTATCAGGCAAGCAATCTGAAAAGTGCTTCAGTATCCTGAATAAAGCTATGTCTGTATTTCGCCAGGCGCTTCTTTTTTAGATTCTCGCGCAGAATCCACTCAATATCTACGTCATTCCAATCAGCACACTCTCCCATCAACGCAAAACCTTGCTCAGGAGCCGCAGCAGTGATAACGCTTAAGGTGTAGCCGAGTGCACGCTTGAGCAACTTAAACTCTTCCTGCCTGCGCTCTCTTTCAGGCACACTATGCACCCTCTCCAGGACAATTCGGTGCAGATCAAACGCAGACTCAAGCAATTCCGCGTTGTAGAGCAATTGTGACTCAGCTAGCACTGTCACCGCTGAACGTTGCTGTAAATAACTCCCATCTGTCGCAAGCGCCTGAAGATGCGTCAGGGTATCATATGCTGTTGCTCGCAACAGATAATGGTACGCCAATGTCACGCTATCTCGAATACGCCAACTTGAACTCTCTGAGTAATGAGATAGCAATAGAAAGGCCTCATCCCGCCAGGAGGCGTGCCCTGCCGCACAACTTCCAAAGGCGAGAATTCCACAACACATGACAAAATCAGCAGGAGCACTCCCCGCCGCTGTCTTTCGATCAGCATTGACAAATTTGTTCAACAGAGCATGGACGCTTTCAGCCTGTCGAGGAATCGCGGAAGCAAGCAAGTAACTTAACTCATCGGCTAGATCCAGATTTACACGCGATCCCGGAAGACGACTATGCTCACGCAGGTAAAACTCTAGCGGGCGATGGTTGCCCGTGAGAGCCCTCTCAACCAGAGGAAGTAACGTGTCGTGCATATCTCTCGATCCTTGCAGCAAAAATAACGACGCTCAAATCCTGGTTTTCTAGAGCCTCTTCCGTCTATATCCACTATTCTACCATAACTTTTACCCTTAGATGAAAGCATCACCTTGACGTGAACGTTAATCTTGTGACATACTAGAAAAGGTTCAAGAAAGCAATCTCTCCCACAACTCCACGTGTCTTTGTGTTGTTCTTGTGAGAGAAGAAGAGCAGGAAAAATATGACGAAGTCAGAAGAGCAAAATACATCTGTCGATGCTTCCAATACGCTGCTGACGCCTGGCTACTACACTATCGATCAGGTGGCAAAGCAGACGAATTTGACCAAGCGCACGCTTCGTTACTACGAAGAAGTCGGCCTGCTCCCTCCCGCCGAACGGACAGAGGGGAATTATCGGCGCTATACAGAAGCGGATGTACGATACCTCGAACGTATCAAAGAGTTGCGTGATCTGCTTGGCTTCTCGCTCAATGATATCCGCGCACTCCTTGAAGTAGAAGATGAGCGCGCTCAGTTGCGCAACGCTTTTCGCCAGGAGACCGATCTCGCTTCTAAAGTAGCACAATTAGAACGTGCAGACGAACTCTTACAAACCCAACTGCATCTGATCGAACAGAAAATCGCTGGACTCCAAAGTATGCGCGCCGATCTACAGGCCAGATTAGAGCAACACGCTCGGAAAAAAGCCGTCCTGCGCGATCAGGAGCAGCATAAAAATAGCTAATAAAACTATCTAGAAACGTAGGATGTCAAATATGCAAATAACCAGACACACTAAAACAATGGATATGACACATCATACAAACGGAACAGGACAACGCGAACTTTCCACTCGACAGTCCACCTCGTCGCGTGCGCTACGTGCCTTTTCTGCTTTGCAACATCGCAACTTCCGGCTCTTCTGGATCGGTCAACTGATCTCGTTGATCGGCACATGGATGCAAACTACCGGACAATCCTGGCTGGTCCTCGATCTGACGAAGAGCGCCTTGCTCCTCGGCGTTGTGGGCGCACTTCAGTTTCTCCCAATGCTCGTTCTTGGACTTTTCAGCGGTGTTCTAGTTGACCGTTTTCCTAAACGCACACTTCTTCTCATCACCCAGACAACTGCAATGATTCTGGCAGCCATCTTATGGTTGCTGGTACTCACAAAAACGGTCCAGCTCTGGCACATTTTCACGCTTGCGACACTGCTCGGTATCAATACTGCACTCGATATGCCCGCACGCCAGACCTTTGTTGTTGAGATGGTCGGACGCAAAGATCTCCCGAACGCGATTGCGCTCAATTCCAGCATCTTTAACCTGGCACGCATTGTTGGTCCTGGTATCGCTGGCTTGCTGATCGCTCGCTTTGGCGAGGCTCCTCTCTTCCTCTTCAACGCTATCAGTTTCCTGCCAGTTATTACGAGCATCGCGCTGATTGACAATAGCGCTCTCTATCGCCAGGCTCGACGAGAAGAGCAAAGCACTGCGCGGGTAAGCACGCTGCAAAGTCTGCGCGAGGGTTTTACCTACATCCGTCACATGCCCGCCGTTCTCCTCGTTATCGCTACTGTCGGCACCATTTCGCTCTTCGGCATCAATTTCAATGTGACACTGCCCCTGGTCGCGGACCAGATTCTGCGCGTTGGTCCGACAGGATTTGGCTTTATCTCTTCTGCCTTCGGCGTTGGCGCACTCCTTGCAGCACTATGGATGGCATGGAGAAATAGTACTCCCAGCCTGCGCCAGATCCTTATAGGAGGGATTGTCTTCGGGGCGGCACAAATGGTGTTCGCAATCTCACAATCATACCTCCTCTCGCTCCTCCTGGTTGCCCTGGTTGGCTGTACGCAAATCATCTTCTCCGCTGCGTCAAATGCGCTGCTGCAAACGGTGACACCGAGTTCGCTGCGTGGTAGAATAATGAGCGTTTACCTGATCGTTTTTGCTGGCACGACGCCTATCGGCAATCTGTTTATCGGAGCACTTGCACACAATTTCGGCCCAATGACTGCTATTCTTGTGGGTGGTGCACTCAGCCTGCTTGCTGCCCTTGCTGGTTGGGTCTTACGCAAGCCTGCCGAGCAAAGCTTACAGGAATCTTCATTGCAAGAGAGTACAGCTATACGAAAATGACGGACTGGCAGATCTACCCCCTCACCTATGCTGATCAACAGCAGCATATTGAGCGTAGTGAACAATTCCTGAATACTATTGAGCCTGGGAACTCACCGCTTCTCTACTGGTCTCAAGCACAGCCCAGCGCGTTGGTGCTGGGCTTCTCGCAACGCGAGAGCGTCCTCAACCCCTCCGCGCACGCGATGGGTTCACTCCCTATCTACACACGTCGTGCCGGTGGCAGTGCGGTGCTGGTGGGGCCACATCTGCTTGACCTGGATGTTATACTGCCTCCTGATTCCCCGCTCGTCTCAGCCGATATCGTGGAGTCGTATCGCTGGTTTGGAGAAGCCTGGGTTGCCGCACTGCGCCTTCTCGATGTGCAGACGCGGACAGTCTCTCCTGCAGAGGCACACGCGTTGCAAGCACAACGCAAAGGGCCACAAACACGTGAATATGAGTCATTGCTCGCGCGCGCCTGCTACGGCTCACTCTCCCCCTACGAAGTCGTTGCGGGAGTGCAGAAAGTGGTCGGACTTTGTATGATCCGTCGTCGTCGTGGTCTCCTCCTGCAAGCTGGTGTGATCCTACATTGGGAGACTGAACAGCTCGCCTCCTTGCTCGGACATACAGAGGCTGAACAAGAACTCCTTCGCCATGGATTACGACAACGCGCGGTGGGATTAGATACCCTTGCCAGACGTGTTATATCTAATACAGAAGTTATACGAGCCTTTGAACAGGTCGTCTGCTCCGACAGATTTTCGCATGCGACGACTCGCTAGCTACACATCTATAGAAGACACGAAAATTAGTGTGTCATGAGAGGATTTTTCGATGGGAGATAGAACAGTAGCAGGTGCGGTACAAATGATAACCGAGCCTGATTATGAGGCAATGGTCATCGGCGCTCATCCCGATGATAACGACTTTGGTACAGCGGCAACCAGTGCGCTCTGGGCACGCCAGGGTAAGAAGATTGTCTGGGTCGTTATGACCGACGGTACTGAGGGCAGTGAGATTCCCAGCCAGAACGACGAGGAGCTGCGTCTGCTCCGCGAGCAGGAACAGACCATGGCCTGCGAAGTGCTCGGAGTCGATGCAGTCGAGTTTCTGCGTTTCCCCGATGGACACCTGGCGAACACAGAAGAAGCACGCCGCAAGGTTGTACGCTTGATTCGCAAATACCGCCCGCGCGTCGTCTTCACCCACGACCCGACCCAACACCTGCTGGCCCCCGATCCAGATGCAGAGCCAAAAGCGACCGGCTACCTCAACCATCCCGATCATCGCGCCACCGGCAACATCGTGCTTGACTCGATCTTCCCCTTCGCGGGCAACCCACGCTCCTTCCGCGAACTCCTCGCCGAAGGTCTGCAGCCCTACCGCCCGCATGAACTCTACCTATTCTTCAGTGGCCAGATCAACACCTACATCGATGTCACAGAAACCATCGACATCAAAGCCCAGGCGCTGATGTGTCATGCCTCCCAGTTCAATCCCGAAGATCGCAACAAAATGGTCGAACGGTTGCGTGAACGTGCCGCAACGGTTGCAAAAGAGGCTAAGGAGAAAAAAGGCTTAGACATGCAGTTCGCCGAATCCTTCCGCCGCATTAAACTCCACATCCCGCCCGAACCCAAAACACCCGAACCCGGCGCAGAAGAATAGAGGTGTTATTGATGGGTTTTTGTGAGCTTGAGGCTCACAAAAACCCATCAATAACACCTAAAATATATAAGTCATGTTCATTTTTGAGGCGCAGTTCCTACATCTCAAAAATGAACGTGACTTATACTATTACCCAATTCATTGGCTAAAATGAGGAGCTGAGAATTATTTATTGCTCACTTTGAGGCATCACCACCACCGCAAAACCTGCCCAGTAAGACAAAAACTTATCGCGCTTCATCACCTGCATATTCAGCTTTGAAGAATCCACCAGCATTACATTCTGATCATCGCCCCCACGCACTATCAGCAAGTGTCCACCCGTCCAACGGCTCGGTGGAAAGCCAACGATTACCGGACGCCCATGATTCGCCACGTCGATCACCTTATCCAGAGATGCATTCTCCAGCCAGACCGTCTTGAAACCAAACTGCGACACCGTCTTATCAATACCCTGCGCTTCAAGCAATCCCAGATCCGGCGTGATCTCATGCACAGAGGTCTCCGCCTTCAAAACATCCGTGACACGAAACGACTTGCCATACGCATTCATCACCTCAGTCATCGAGGTTGTCGAGCACGTTGAGTATGCCCACGTATCAAATTCCTGCGTCGAGTCATATTGCGCCGGATCAACCTGACCGATACGCACAATCGCTTTCGAGGCTCCCGATATGTGCTTCAGCATCTCATCCACCGGATTTGGAGCCTGTGCTGGAGCGGGCGCAGTGGTGGGTACTGGAGCCGCAGGATTATCAAGCCAACCCAGTGGTACCGAACTGGCATTCGTCGTAATCGTTCTCATAAACAGCGTAAGGCACAAGCTGAAGAGTAGCGTCGCAGGAACAGCAATCTGCGCCCAATGTGGTAGCCTCGACCACGCTCCAACAATCCTCTCTTTATGCGTCAGCGCCATCACACCTGTCGGACGACGATAACGACCTGTCGCTAGCTCACGACCGTACATCGTCCCCATGTGGTACTGGTATCGTCCACGACCCTGGACAACAGACCTCCCAACATATGTATCCCGTCCATTCAATGTCTGCGAACGAGAAGAGAGACGTAAACCGGCCAATGTCACAATGAGGGCAAGCACGAAGAGGACCAGCAGCAGAATGTACATTCAAAGCTCCTCTGGAGTGCGCTCTATCCGCGATGCGTCACAGCGCTCCCAACACCAGATCAACAACATCAATATATCCAAAATATACCATTACAAAGCGCACTTCATCAATATATCCTCACGCTCGACAGGGCTATTTCATTTCATTCGCATTCGACAAAAGACCGGTGAAGTGCACCGTATCTATGTGTACTTCACCGGTTCTTCGTCATACACTTCGCTAATGCTCGATCTGTCTCGATTAATTTGGCAATATCTCTCTGCCAAAAAAACTCATGTTACTATCAGGAGAGCAAGTCTTACTCTTTCCCCAATTCTGCCCGCAGCTTCTTCACCTGTCGCTCGAACACCTCCTCCGACACACGCTCATCATCTGGTCGCGAGCCAAAGAGTGCACGAGGAAGGTAATCGGTAGGTGCGCGCTCAAACTCTCCGGTCTCCCAATTATAGGCTAGCGTATCTGCCCCTCCATCCTCAGTTCTTATAATCTTAACAGGTCTATCCCCAAACAGGTAAAATCGTGGTAAATCCATAATTTCTTCCTCTCATACACGCGCTAATTCCACTACAACGCCCATTGCTCTTACTTGAAAAATCCGCCTGCTTTTCTCAAAGCTTCTTCGTATACGTTACGAGACTGCTCGTTGAGAGAAGCAATCTTATTTATTTCTTCAGCAGTAAGTGCTCTATCTCCAGCATTTCTCATAATATTCTGCACTTGCTCGTATAATTCGTGTTCAGCACTTTTTACAGCTTCGATTGGAGTCAGGTGAATTTGCAGCTCTACAATATGTCCATTTGACATCTTCAAATTGTAAAGTAAATCACGATATCCACTATCAGTCGGATTTGCAAAGCGATCTTTGACGCGAACAATCTCACTATCCGGTGAGAAGTGTTGCAGTTCGCTCTCAATTTGTTCACGTACATGAGTGATCTGCTCTAATGTATCATACTTAATAGTACCACGAGCAATATCTACCAGCCTGCTTGGATCTCCTTTATAATCAGTCCTGATTTTATCTAATGCTCGTTCCATACTTTTAAGATTTTCTGGAAGTACAGTTGTACCACCTGTCTTCTCAGCAAAATCCGTAGCAAACTGTTTGAGTTCCTGTTGTGCAGGACCAGCATCTTTATAAAGTTGAGTTATATCCGTCGTGTTTTGTCTCGGCGGCTCGTTAGATCCTCTGCTTGTTCCCTGTCCATTGCCTGGCGGTTCATCCCCACCACCTCCACCCCCCTTGCTGAGAGGATTTACATCATCTGAAGATGGCGAGTTTGGATCACTTGTGTTTCCCTCATTAACCCCATCTCCGTCTACCTTTGGCTCTCCATCATTCAGTGAAATATCATCAGGCTTGTGACCTCCCGAGGAGAGCAAGCCCATATTGACGATTTTGGAAAAAGGATCTTCGTCCCCCTTGTTGTCATCCGTCGCATACTGAAAGGCACCCACACCCATCCCGCCTAATGTCTTGAGTGCGGTCAATGGATTTCCAGAGGAGAGATTCTTTCCCGCATCGAAACCCATCCAGGCGTCCATACCTGTTGCCATCAGTGTGTCGCTCAGCGATTTATGATGCGTGATGCCATATGTCAGGCCCGAGGCCGCTCCTATGCCAGCGCCACCAATGTCGAAGAGCGCACGGCGATTCTTCCAGCCCTCAAAGACGCCCATCAGAGCTTTAAAGCCGTTTTGCAGGGCGAGACGTGCAGCCTGGGCTTGAGCCTGCGCGGTACCTTCAGTAACTACAGCTTCTGCGATCTCTGGAGCTGCCAGCAAGTCCGTCGCACCAGCAGTGAAAAAGCCGGCGATAATCTCAATACCCGCTCCAGCAAGTAGCCCGATAGCTATATCTTGTGCTATCTGAGCCGCTTCCAGCAGCAAGGCAACCTCTATATGTGTCCCCGCCGCACTCTCCCGCTGTTGCTGATGCGTATCCTGAAGCTGCTGCACCTGTCCATGCAACTGGCTATACTGATCAAAGCCGCTCCCTTCCCAGGAACTTTGCAGGTTGGCATGTCCATCATTCAACTGTTTCATGTGGTCCTGATGCTGCGCATGCCAGGTTTGCAAGTGGTTAGCTGCATCACGGAAGGTATTGGGATCGGGGATTTCAAAGGTGTCGATGATTTTCGGCAAATGTACCATTTTCTTCCCTCATAGAAGTCTTTTAAGCAACCATTTATACTTCCCGAAGCTTTTCGGAAATCTTTCCTTTGAAGAGCCATAATGGAGGAAAAGGTATAAGAAGAGAACTCCTCTGCTTGATAAAGGGTAAGTAAATTAGAAAGTGTTCAATGCAACTCTCTGCCAGGCTCAAAAATCAGCACTAGCACCACTACTATCTCCACCCTGATCTTGAGGAGTAAAAGATTTTCCAACATTCTTGTCCGCATCCTGATAATCCCCGACGGCTGTCTCTAAATGTCCTGCCATCTGGTCGTGCAAATCAGCATGTCCTAATAGATGTGTGCTAAAGCCTTCCCACCACTGGATATAATCGTTCAGCGCGTCGCCCATACATGTTCCCTGCGCTGCCGCTACGAGGTTGTCGTGAAACGTTTGATGCTTACTGACCATCTGTCGCGTATGCTCGGCAACGTTTCGATGCAATGTCGCCTGATTGGTAAAATGCTCGGTGTCTTTGACCAGCAACTTATCGTCACCCATAATTTTTCTCCTTTTTTGAAAATAGGCTCGGATAGATTGCGACAAATTATAGAAAGATCAACCTATCCACGTTGTAGACGTAAAACAACAAAATTGACAAAAAGGAAAAATACCCTACCAGTTCTTACCCACATGACAAAGAGCAGTATACCATTGCTACTGCTCTTTCGCTGTAATCTAGTTCACTTCATTTGCATATGCCGGCTCAGAGAGCGCGACCTGCACGAGCGTGGGAGGGGAGTTGCGCTGCACCAGGTACCCTCGTCCAGGGGGGAGCTGCATTGCGGCCTGATTATAGAGAATACGCCCCTCCTGTGGATCGCCACTCATAATGATCGCTGAGGTACCCATCTCGCGCAGCCGTTGGAAAATTGGCTCGAAGGAGGCACGGCTCACCCCGCCAACACGCCGCGTAATCACAAAGTGGAAGCCAATGTCACGGCCTGCCATCAAATACTCTGCCAATGGAGAGAGGGGACTGACGCTGCCCGTTACTATCGAGTCGTAGTCATCGACGAAGAGGAAGTAGTGCCGATCGGTCCAGCGTCGTGAGGCGCGTAACTCAGTCAAAGGCACATCAGCATCCGCCTGCTGACGCTTTTCAAGGTCGGCCTTAAAATTGGCAACACATTCTATAAGTGTAGGGGTGTTGTAAGCGTAGGCCAGCAGATTTTTACTCTCGGCAAAATCCAGCAACGTCTTGCGAAAATCCACTATCGCAAAGCACGCTTCAGCACGCTCATAACGCTGCTCAAAGCCACGCAGCCATGTGCGCAATAGCGTGGTCTTGCCGCACTCGGAATCCCCGAGAATAATAAAGTGCGGCCCACCATTGATCAAATCCATCGCGATAGGATCAAGGCGAAACTCCTCCAATCCTATCGAGACGCCCTCTGGCCGTTTCCCATCATGTGCAACCGCAGACAGTTCTTCCAGGCGCACAACTGTGGGCAGCATCAGCACTGGCGGCGCGACCGCTCCCTTCCAGGATGAGCGCACGCGCTGAATCAGTATCTCCAACTCCTGCTGCGGCGTCAACTCTTCGTCCGCTGCTCCCTCTCTGCATGCATGCACGGTTGGTAGCGCAGTCTGGAAATGCAGTTTCTCCTTGTTTGCTCCACGCCCCGGTACGCCCACAGGAATGGCCGAGGCGATAGCCTTGCCAAACTCGGAATCCGAGGGATCGTTGAGCCGTAGTTCGAGGCGCGAGCCGATATTGTCGCGTAGCTTTGTGCGTATCTCCATCCAGCGGTTCGTGGCAATCACGACATGCACGCCATACGTCAGACCACTGGCGATCAGTTCGGTGATCTCCGGTTCGAGCGCGTCAAACTCCTGAAAGAACTGCGCGAAGTTGTCGATGACGAGGAAGACGTCTCCGAAGGTGGCCTGCGACAACTCGCCCGCCTGCCGCCGCTCGCGGAAGGTCATCATGCTATCAATACTATGTTCGCGGAAGAGAAACTCCCGCTCCTCAATCACTTTGCGCATCTGTCGCACGACACGCCGTATCTTGTCACGCTCCGATTTCGCACAGACGGCTCCGACGTGAGGCGCTCTCTCCAGAATACGCAGTAGCCCACCACCCATGTCGATACAGTAGAATTGCACATCACGCGGCGAATGCGTGACCATAAACGAGGCGATCAATGTGCGTAAAAATGTGCTCTTCCCCGATTGTGGCGCACCTACAAGCGCCAGGTGACCGCCTGTACCTGAGAAGTCGATATACTGCGGCTCCTGCGCCTGCTGCTGCGGCATATCTACGAGACCGATCGGGACGCGCAAGTCGCCGAAGGGTGGCAGATTGGGCCAGGATGTACCATCCAGTCGCGGCTGTTGAGCCTGTTGCAGCACAGTGTCGAGGCGCAACGCTTTGCTCAGCGGTGGCAGCCAGACCTGGTGCACGGTATGATGCCTGTTCGGTAGCTTTGCCTCGGCCAGGCGTCCTATCACGACATCCATCTCGGTATGCAGTTCGCTCGGCTCGACTGTATTCAATTGCATCGTCGGCTGCGAGGGAATTGCGGCGGCTAGCGGCTGATACTTCGCTAGCTTACCCGTCGCTGTAAACTCGCGAATCTTTGCTAAAGGCGAGCCCTGCTCCTGCGCGGGCACAAATGGCACGGAGATCAGCGCGGTTTTGAACATATGGTACGTGTCGGTGTCCACTTTGAAGTAGCCAACACCGGGCGCGGAGGGGAGATAATAGGCATCAGGTTTTCCCAACACCGAAGAGCTTTCAGCGGCACTGAACGTGCGCAGACAGATACGATAGCGCAGATGCCCTTCCAGGCCGCGAATCTTTCCCTCCTCAAGGCGCTGTGTGGCAAACAGCAGGTGCAATCCCAGACTACGCCCGACACGACCCATGGTGATAAAGAGGTCGAGAAAGTCTGGACGATTGGAGATCAGTTCGGCAAACTCGTCGGCGATGATTAGCAGGTGCGGCATCGGCTCCATATCGGGATTCATCTGCCACTTGGCCTGGTACTGCTTGATATTGTCAAGATTGCCAGCATCATGCAGCATGCGCTGCCGTCGCTGCTGCTCTCCTAACAATGAGAAGTAGACGCGATCCACCAGTGTGATATCGCCTTGCAGGTTGGTCACAATACCCGCTACATGCGGCAGAGCGGCAAAGTCCGCGAAAGATGCGCCACCCTTAAAGTCCACCAGCACAAAGCTGACCGTCTGTGGATCATGTGTCGCCGCCAGGCTGATCACTATCGTACGCAACAGCTCACTCTTGCCTGAACCAGTCGCCCCGACCACCAGGCCATGTGGCCCCATCCCCTTATCCGCCGCTTCCTTCACATCCAGGTAGAGCGGCTCTCCATCACTACGTCGTCCCAACGGAACGCGCAACAGTTCAGAGCGCGGTCGTGGCTGCCACGTCTCAGCCGCTTGCAGAAATTCTGCCGAGGGCACATTGAGCAGGTCCAGCAGGCGTACATCGGAGGAGAGATCCTGCTGCGCCCCCGCCTCAGCGAGCGAGAGTGGTGCGATGCTCCGTGCGATCTCCTCGCCAATCTGCGGTGTGGTCGCGTCGGGTGTCAGGCTCTCTAAACGTCGCCCGCCCATATGCAGCTCTTCATAATCTAACCCCCCGATCTTTGAGATGGAGAGCCGCGCCTGCACCTGCGCTGGCTCCTGCCCGATATCATCCACCAGACAGATGACGGTAGCACCATAGCGCTCAGCATCAGTAAAGAGCGCGTCGAGATCGGCGATATGACTCAGCGATCCGTGCGGAGAGAAGCCATCCAGCACGACGACAAGGTGTGGTCGATTAATAGCGAGCGGCGATTCCTTTTTATCCTTGTCCTCGCTCAGCCGCTTGCGCCGATCAATCTCCGACTTGACCTGGTTCGTGAGCACGCCGCGCAGATCCTCGATCCCGTCGGCCAGCATGCAAAGAGGATCGGGAGCATACTGCGAGTCAAGCTTGACCTGGCGCAGACGGCGCACATGAGGCAGCCACTTCAGCCACTCCCACTCACTTATAGCCGAGTCGGGGAAATACGCCACGCAGCGCACATCCTCCGGCGAGTGGAACGCGACGACCTGGCACAGCATCCCACGCACCAGCGCACGCGTCACGGCCCGTGGCCCATTCACCGCCAGCACCCCTATCCCCCGCAAAGGAATCGCAGTTGGCAGATCAGGAATATACCCATACTCAGCCACCATCCCCTCCGCCTGCGTACGCAGATCCGGCACAAACTGCATCATCATATTATCGCCCAGATTCAACTGCGGTGGGCAGCACAACGGCCCTGGCCCGGTCCCTATCCGCACATGCAGAAAATCCGGGTCATAGGGACGGCGCTCCCACAGCGTCTCACGACCCTTCACCATCTCGACCAGTTGCTCATACCCTGGATACAGCCGCTCGCCCACCTTATACTGCTCCTGCGCCAGCAGGTTCAGCCGCTTGCGAAACTGCGCCAGATATTCCAGATAGATCCCACGTTCGCGCTTGCGCATATTCTTCTGCATCACCCGCTGCACAATCCCCATCGCAATCCCACCACCAATAGAGCAGACCGCCATCACAATACCCGCCACAA
>DAOUDD010000003.1:0-3149 GCA_034431765.1 Ktedonobacteraceae bacterium
AACTGCACCCGCACAAAGAGGTGAACTTGACTCTTTCAGAGTAATTGTTATACTACTAGTACAAGTCTTTTAGAGACCTTTCGTTAACAATCACAGAAGTCTCTCAGGCAACTGGCGAAACAGTGGAAGAACCACGAGGGAGCCTGCAGGGACATGTTCATAACAGTCGCTCGCCTGGGCTGGAAAGGTAACGAAGATGGTTGTATTCCATTTTCCATTTTTCAGCACAAGGAGAGCATATGATACCAACTACGTCTTCACCATCTACTCTTACTGCAACACGGGCACACTCTGACTTTTTGCTGCGCTACCTCAATACGTTGCAAGGGGCAACGCCCAACACGGCTGCGGCAGCCTTCTATGCCTCACTCGATCAGGTCAACACCGTCGCGCCTTCGCTTACCCAGGCCATTATTCAGGAACTGCGCGACCAGCGCAGCAACCTTAAGCTGATTGCCAGCGAAAACTATAGTTCGTTGACAACACAACTGGCAACCGGCAATCTCTTGACCGATAAATATGCCGAGGGCTATCCTCACCACCGTTTCTATGCCGGTTGCGATAATGTTGATGCAATCGAGGCTGAAGCAGCCCGGCTTGCCTGTGAACTCTTCGGTGCGGATCACGCCTATGTCCAACCACATTCTGGAGCCGATGCCAATCTGGTCGCCTTTCTAACCATCCTTTCAGCAAAGGTGCAGAAGCCACTGTTGACAAAGCTGGGCCAGGAAGATCCCGCGAAGCTCTCACGAGAAGATTGGGCACAGGTGCGAGCGGAGATGCACAATCAGCGTCTCCTTGCTCTCGACTATTACTCAGGTGGACACCTCACGCACGGCTACCGACACAACATCTCCAGCCAGCTCTTCGATGTCTACAGCTATTCGGTTGATCCCTCCACCTCGCTGATCGATCTGGATGCCTTGCGCACGCAACTTCACGAGGTACGACCTTTGATCCTACTTGCAGGCTATAGTGCCTATCCACGCAAGCTGAACTTTGCGAAAATGCGCGAGTTGGCCGATGAAGTGGGCGCAGTCTTTATGGTCGATATGGCACACTTCGCGGGCCTGGTAGCGGGCAAGGTCTTTACCGGCGACTACGATCCCGTCCCCCACGCCCACATCGTGACGACAACAACGCATAAGACGCTGCGTGGACCTCGTGGTGGTATGGTCCTCTGCAAACAGGAGCTGGCCGAATGGCTTGACAAAGGCTGTCCCGCCATCCTCGGTGGTCCCCTTCCCCACGTGATGGCCGCCAAAGCCGTCGCCCTACGTGAAGCTTCAACCCCGGCCTTCAAGCTCTATGCCGCGCAAATCGTCCAAAACGCTCGTGCACTTGCCGAAGGCTGTCTCGAAGAGGGCCTGACAGTGCTCACTGGAGGCACCGATAATCACCTGCTGCTGATCGACGTTGCCAAAACATTTGGCCTGACAGGACGGCAGGCGGAAGGAGCGCTCCGCGAATGCTCCTTCACGCTCAACCGCAACTCGCTTCCCTTCGACGCTAATGGCCCATGGTATACCAGTGGCCTGCGTATCGGCACACCAGCCACAACAACACTCGGCATGGGTCCGACCGAGATGCGCGAGATCGCCAGCACGCTCAAACACGTACTCGCCAACGTCCAGCCAGCAACGACCGCAAGTGGCAAACCGAGCCTCGCAAAATACATGCTGTCCCCAACGGTTCAGAAGGAGGCGCAACAACGCGTGCAATCCCTGCTCGCTCGCTACCCCCTCTACCCTGAACTCGACCTGGACCTGCTCCAAGAGGCAGAAACGAACGATGCGTAGGAGAGGACCTTGCACCTAATACTTTTCACCTAAAGCCGCCCAACCAGCGCTGGGAGAATGCAGAACCGAACTACACGCTCCCTACGCGGCCAACATTCGTGCTACGTGAAATGGATTGGGGATTGTCCCGCTCCTACCGAACCTCTTGCAGCATTTATTCCTGATAAACAAAATAGACGTCTCTGGATAAAACGAGCAGCACCTCGTCAATCCCAATTCATTGGACGAAAATAGGGACCCGATTCCATCGCGCAATAAAAAGTGAAAAGCGTATAAAAATGATGATTGCTTAGGAATGCGAAAATCGCGAAGATTACACAAAGAGAGAAAATATAAGAGAAAACACATGACGCACAACGAACTCACCCTGCGCTACGGCTGCAACCCCTATCAACAACCCGCAAAAGTCTTCATGAAGAGCGGAGAGCTACCATTTCGCGTCCTCAACGGCGCACCCGGCTACATCAACCTGCTCGACGCGCTCAACTCATGGCAACTGGTCAAAGAGCTACGCCAGGTATTGCACCTGCCCGCCGCCGCCTCCTTCAAGCACGTCAGTCCGGCAGGAGCCGCGCTCGGTCTGCCACTGGAAGAGACGCTGAAAAAATCCTACGGCGTCGAAGACCTTGAACTCTCTCCCCTCGGCAATGCCTACGCGCGCGCGCGTGGTGCTGACCGTCTCTCCTCGTTCGGTGACTGGGCGGCACTCAGCGACACTGTAGATGTCTCTACAGCGCGCCTGATCTCGCGCGAGGTCTCCGACGGCGTCATCGCCCCCGGCTACGAACCGGAGGCACTGGAAATCCTGCGCAAGAAACAGAAGGGCAAGTACATAGTGCTGGAGATTGATCCGGCATATGAGCCGGAAGAGGTGGAGACGCGCGAGGTTTTCGGCGTTAGCTTTCAGCAGAAGCACAACACCGTCCTTGCCAGCCCCGACTGGTTCAAGAACATCCCAACAGCCAACAAAGAGATTCCAGACAGTGCGCAGCGCGATATGCTGCTAGCCCTCATTGCGCTGAAGTACACACAATCCAACTCGATCAACTTCGCCGTCAATGGACAGTGTATCGGCATCGGAGCGGGCCAGCAATCGCGCATCCAATGCACGCGCCTCGCAGCATCCAAAGCCGCAATGTGGTATCTGCGCCAGCACCCACGCGTCTTCGAGCTTCCCTGGAAGCCAGGCGTGAAGCGTCAGGACCAGGTCAACGCGATTGACATCTACCTGCGCGACGATGCCACGCCCTTCGAGCTTGAGCAAACGGCTGCCCTCTTCGAGCATGCCCCACAGCGTCTCACCGCGCGAGAGAAGCACGACTGGCTGCGCGGCCTGCACAACGTCGTCCT
>DAOUDD010000004.1:0-18793 GCA_034431765.1 Ktedonobacteraceae bacterium
TGCCCTCGTGCAACTGTACCTAGCAGCGTAATATCGATAACGAGTCCTTCAGACTTTCCAGTCGCAGCGATATTTCCGCCGACGATGGCGGTCTCGAAGTGCTCACCCTCTTTGCGCAAGCCAGCATATATACCGTCTAATGTCTCGACAGACAGTGTGCTGGGGAGCATGAGAGAGACCAGGGCGAAGCGCGGTGTCCCGCCCATCGCCGCAATATCGCTTAGATTGATCGCCAGTGCCTTGCGCCCAATCTGCTCAGGCGTTGAGGTCTCTAACGTAAAATGAACGCCCTCAACCTGGCTATCACAGGTAGCCAGCAGCAGTTCCTTGCTTCCAATATCGAGGATCGTACAATCATCGCCTACCCCCAGAGCTATATCCGAGCGCGTCTGTAAGCCGGCTGTCAGGCGCGCGATCAGCTCAAACTCGCCGAGAGATGTGTTTTCCATCTTTTCCTTCCTCAAGAAATACATACTGATTGATATCATACTAGCAGGAAACGAAGCGTTGCAAGAGCATAACGTTCGAGTTCTCGCTTGTCTCTTGTGCAGAGCTATGATATGCTAGCCAATATTCAAGGCACTTGTCCATTGAGAGATTTGCGAGGCAGAAAATAGGATTTCATGCAGCAACCAGTAGAGCTTCTTGTCGCAACCCTGGTCTATCCAGAACCGGGGCGCGAAGCTGACACACAGACATATATACGCTGGCTTGAGGATACTGTGCGTAGCGCACCAGGAATTGTAACGGCGCGCTTCTTTCGCGGCCAGGGAGAGTCAGCGTGTTACTTTATTCTGACAACCTGGGCAGACGAGGAAAGCTGGCTCCGTGCTCAGGAGCGTCACAATCCCAAAACGCTTCTGCAGGAACGGGCAGATCTCTTCAGCACACCAGCCGAGCAATGGCTCATGTCGTATCAATGGGGGTATAATCGACCCTCAATCCCCTCCACATTAATGGCAGCTCATATTATGACGTTGCGCACTGATGCAATCAATCAGGCTCAGCAAGCGAGCATTGCACACATGCGGCAACAGGTAGAATATTTCTCTCTTATCTTCGCCTTTGTCGCGCGTGAAAAGAGTACCGAGCAGACCGCAACGCAGCGCATTGTGAGACCACACCTGGACGCGCTGAAAGATCGAGCTGACGGGCAGCTTCGCTCAGGGGTAACGCTACTCACCGTCGTGAGTTGGGCGGGTGAGCTTGAACGCGAGGCATTTTATGCTGCCAGCAGTTACGAGGCCATTGAAAAACGCGTTACACCGCCGGGTCGCTTGCGCCTGATCGCACTCGATCCACTCTAGTCAGCAGATGTTTCAGCAACGGGGCGATCATAATATTTCTTGAGTTCGGCTTGCAAGAAGGGACGATTGGCCCACATCGTACTAGTGAAGGTATGATACTCTCCATCACACAGTGGAGCTGAGGCGGTACATTTGCGATGAGGGTGTAAGCGAAAACGGAGTGTGTTTCCCTGCACCTCGATCCAGAGGTGGCGCAACGTTGACTGTGTGCCCCAGCGAAAGAGCACAAACGCGTCATATTCCTCGAAACGTCCCCGCCCCTTGAGCAGGTTCCGATTGATCCCTAGCAGCATCTGCGCCATGCCACTATCATGCAGCACACGCTTTGTATTCTCACGCAGCGCCTGACGTCGTGCTTCGCGCTCCGCGTCCTGTAAGTCACCTTCCCCGAACGTGATGGAAGCATCTTTATTCTGTTGAACTGCATCAAATTCCGTAGTCATGAAGCCTTTCCAACACAGGAGAGCGACCTGCCCTCCTCTCACACAGACGTAGCATAGCACAAAAAGAGCCGCCTCGCCAGAAAGCAGCGTTGGGATTACAGCTCTTTCCCATTCTCGCCTGTCTGCTCACGCGACCACGCTCGTGGTGTTTGGAGTGAAGAGAATAGCTCATTTAAGGGCTAAAATACATACATGAGTGAGAATGAGAAAGCTCTGCTATGATTTGTATTCAGCGAGCACATCTTCTTCGGCAAAATGGAAGAGACCACGACTCAGTTGCGTGATCAGATCAAAAGATGGAGAGACTGCGGATGGAAGTCCATACTCCTGACGAGGGTTGCGCCATTCAAGCGAGAGGTGCGACACATTGCTTGAGGATTGCTTGGCGCGCCGCTTCGCCTCGGCGGTCAGCGAACCAATCTCTTGCGCAGTACGGAAGCAGTGAAACCTATCACTGACAATACCAATCGAAAGGGAGACAAGCGGAAACTGATAAGGGCGGCCCTTGCGATCAATGCCACAGATTGTGCCGCGCTCAACATCTTCTGGTCGGTACAGCACCACGCTTTCTTCCCTGTACCGTTCGAGAATGTGCCAACAGAGCGTTTTTTCACGATCAGGATTGGTCACAATCACAAAATCATCCCCACCGATATGCCCAACAAAATCATCTGCATTGCCATATTCATACACGACACGCTGGCAGATATGCCCGACGAGCAGAATCATGTTATTCCCCGCCAGAAAGCCATACACATCATTGAATGCTTTGAAGTTATCCAGATCTAGATACAGCACACTCCACGGTTCAACGCTGCGAATTTTCTGATCGACTGCACGCTCAACCTGTAATCCTCCCGGAAGACGAGTTAGAGGAGAGAGCATACTCTGCTGGATACGGCTCAAATGCCGGCGTATATGAGCAAGCAGCTCATCGGGGAGAAACGGCTTTGTCAGATAGCTATCGGCCCCCGCTTCATATGCACGAACCTTATCTATTGGAGATGGAGAAGAACTTACGACAATAATCGGAATGTGCATGCATTTGGGATGGTTACGTAACTGTTGAATGAGTGAATAACACTCTAGAAAGGGATGCATGCATTCAAGCACAACCAGCACAGGCATTTCACGGAGGACAAAGTGTACAGCATCGTTGCCGTCGAGCATCATGACTACCCGATATTCTTCTGCCGCTATATGCTTCTGAATGAGTTGCGTAATCAGTCCTTCGCTCTCCACGACTAAAATACTGGACATAGATGCTCCTACCTCTACATTCGCTGTGTACCACTATATACCAAAAGTCTCAGGAGAGTGTCCACAATAGCATATGCAACTGCTTCTCGAAAACCTGAGTGCCGAGCACTGGCCGCGATACCCTCTTGCGCACAGCTGAGCGTAGCTCGCTCTGCGAAGAGCATCCATTTGTGTCTATCAAGAGGAGCGGCGTCCGTTTTCGTATAAGATCTAGAACATATCTATGACGACATTTCGACTCAAGATACTCTGTTGTACAGCACGCGTGTGTCACCACACTCTCTGTGCTCAACAGTCAGGGGAAGAAATACATCTGCATCAATGTAAACAATTCCCCCTTCTCTGACCCTCATTCAAAAATAGATAGATAGAGATGAGAGATTACTCTTGAGTACTCTCCGATGAACTATTCGCTCTCCCCCTCAAGAGAACAGAGATATCGTCATGGCACGGAGATCAAAAGCCAGCCAGCGAGTAAAAAAGAAAGACTGCTGGACAACAACTTTGTATGCATAGAGAGAAAATGTCGCTAGCAGCTCTTTGCAGAAACATTTCCACCAAAGCAGAGCTAGTCTCTACTGGAAGTCCACTCCCCGCAAACCACTAAGATGGAATAATACAAGACACATTTGAAAATGAGAGCGAGTATAGATCACCAAAGAGAGTATTTGCGCCCGGCATTCATTTTCGTCTTTCAAGCGCGTTCTAAACACTCTCTGACACACCATACCAGGGTAAACAAATTTGGGTATACATATGTCATAGTTAGTATAACATTCTTGGGCGCACATGCAAGGGTTTTGTTGAACAAATACAGGCTATTCGTCAGGGTTACCCAAAAACTCACAGAAATTCAAAAATTAGGTAGCATTTCCTAGTCTATGGGGAAGGGAAAGACGATTCTGCTGAAAGAAGTTGACGTGGAACCGATCCTGAGATACTATTGTGGGGCACAGAAGAGAATCGACAGAGTTGTAGCAAAAGGAGAGAAATGACGGCAACACCATCAATTGAAAGATCGCTCACATTCCCCAGCAAAGGGCAACCAGCATTAGCCCTTGAGGGGATCGTGCATATGCCGTCGAAAGTCGAAAACGCACCGGTGGCTATTCTCTGCCACCCTCAGCCGGCAAGCAGTGATATGCATGATCCTCTGCTCGTTGCACTTGCAAAAGCCCTCGCCGAAAATGGGATGGTTGCTTTACGCTTCAATTTTCGCGGCGTCGGGCGCAGTCAGGGGCAACAGACAGATGGACGCATGGAGCCTCTGGATCTGGCCGGGGCAATTGAAGTTGGACTCAGTGTACCCGGCGTCAATCAGAGCAAGCTGTGCCTGGTAGGACACGCCTTCGGTGCCTATGTGAGCCTTCTCTACGCGCCATTTGACCTGCGCATACGCACGCTTATCGCTATTAGTCTACCTCTGTTTCGTGTTGCGAACGGTTTTCCACGTCAGTTTGAACGACCTAAACTGTTTGTCACCGGCGAATTCGATGAAATATGCCCTCTTTATAAGTTAGAACCCTTTGTCGAACAACAAGCAGGTCGCAAAGGAATCAAAGTCATTGTGGGCGCACGCCACTTGATGCGTGGCTTTGAAGAGCCTGCTGTAGCAGCTATACTAAAATATATGAAGGCATGGGCGGAAATGCCAGGAGTATAATTGATGAATCCACACAACCCTATTATCGTTCAAAGTGATCGTACAATTCTCCTGGAGGTGAATCACCCGCTTCATAACGAGGCACGTGACGCGCTCTCACAATTCGCAGAACTGGAGAAATCGCCCGAACACATTCACACCTATCGCCTCTCTCCACTCTCCTTATGGAACGCAGCCGCAGGTGGTATGCAAGCAAGCGAAATCATTGATACCCTCGCCTCCTATAGCAAATATCCGATTCCCAGCAATATCGCAGTTGAAATTCGTGACTATATGAAGCGCTATGGGCGCATCAAGCTGCAACGCGATGGTGAACGGCTCATCCTCACCTCCGATGATACAAACTTGATCACTGAGGTCCAACATCATCCCCGTACCACCCCCTATGTTCTGCATCAGATAGATGCGCACACGCTGCAAGTCGATGCCTCACGACGCGGGCATATCAAGCAAGCGCTAATTCATATCGGCTTTCCCGCTGAGGATCTGGCCGGTTACACAGATGGATCACCCCTACCACTCAGGTTGTGCCCAGAGACGAGCCAGGGAAAATCCTTCGCTCCCCGCGCCTATCAGAAAGCGGCTGCGGCGGCATTTTATGCAGGAGGCGCTCCCAGTGGCGGAAGTGGTGTAGTGGTCCTGCCCTGTGGCGCTGGAAAAACTGTCGTTGGACTGACTACTATGGCTGATGTACAACGCGCCACATTGATTCTTACTCCCAATACCGTCGCAGTTCGCCAATGGATACAGGAACTGCGCGATAAGACCGATATCCCGCCAGAAATGATCGGCGAGTACACCGGTGAGCGCAAAGATATTGCTCCTATTACCGTCAGCACCTACCAGATTCTCACCTATCGTAAAACAGTCCACGGTGCCAATGGCGAAGTCGAAGAGGAATCTTACCCCCACTTCTCGCTCTTCACCAGCTACGATTGGGGCCTGATCATCTATGACGAGGTGCATCTGCTCCCCGCACCAGTCTTCCGTGTCACCGCTGAAATTCAGAGCCGGCGCAGACTGGGGCTAACTGCGACACTGGTGCGCGAAGATGGTCGCGAGGCTGATGTGTTTAGCCTGATCGGTCCCAAAAAGTACGATGTGCCCTGGCGCGAGTTGGAGCAGCAGGGCTGGATCGCAACGGCAGAGTGTCACGAGGTACGCGTGGGTATGCGCGAGGATGACCAGCTCAATTACGCAATGGCAGAGACGCGCGAGAAGTATCGCATCGCTGCCGAGAATGCGGAGAAGGTTGCCGTGACGCGCTATCTGGCCGAACGCCATCGCCAGGACCAGGTCTTGATCATCGGGCAATACCTTGATCAGCTCAAAGTCCTCGCGGATTGCCTGCAAGCCCCGCTCCTGACCGGCAAGACATCGACGACACAGCGCGAAAAACTCTACGAACAATTTCGCCGTGGCGAGATCAAGCGCCTGGTCGTCAGCAAGGTCGCGAACTTCGCCATTGACCTGCCCGACGCCAATGTTGCCATCCAGGTCTCAGGCACCTATGGCTCACGACAGGAAGAGGCACAACGCCTCGGACGCATTCTCCGCCCTAAAAGCGACGGAGGAACAGCGTACTTCTACACAATCGTCACGCGCGATACCCGCGACCAGGAGTTTTCAGCCAACCGCCAACTCTTCCTGACCGAGCAGGGATATCGCTATATCATCGAAGATGCCGAAGCACTACCGGTGCCGAGCTAAATGAGGGAGCAAGCAAGGGCAAACCCTTAGAAACATAGCTCAACTCTTGACAGGTATCCCGCCTGAGTGATACCTTGAAGAAGAAATGGCACAGTATTTCTATATATCATGCAGAAACGGCTCCTTCCATCTCGCATCTACGCTTCTCTGCACTGAATGTAGGATCTTTAAATGGCGTGTAGAAGAGATGCTTCGTGCGATTCTGCACCCAATGTAGTATTTCCACTTATGAGGATGGTATGGCAGAAAGTTACATACAAATCACACCAGAAGATTTTGCAAAAACAGTTTTGGGCACACCGAATCTCGTTGTCGTCCAATTTTCGGTGGAACAGAGTACGGCCTGTAAAATACAAGATCCCGAATTCGCAGTTATCAGCCAGGAGTTTGCTAACAAGGCCACATTTGTGAAGGTAAATGTGCAGGGACAGGATACCTTCACCTCGCAATGGCACATCGATAGTGTCCCGACACTTGTCTTCTTCAAGAACGGCAGCGAGATCTACCGCATCACTGGTATTGTGATGCGCAACCGCCTGCGTCGCCAGCTCGAAGGCGTCTTGCTGGCAAATGAGAATGAGCAACCAACCTCGTAAATTGGCTTTGTAGGAGTGTTTTTGTGACATATTTCTATCCACTTCGTCTCCAGGCTTCCCTCCACGAGACGCTCTGGGGCGGCCGCTGTTTAGAGCATGAGCACTGGAAAAAGCTTCCACCATCTCAAGTTGCGATCGGCGAGGCCTGGGAGACGGAGATCAATACGCTTGTCCAGAATGGCCCGTATGAGGGGAAAACCCTCGGCGACGTGGTCCAACTGCAAGGCGTCTCCCTACTGGGAGAGAGGGTCGTCGCCATCTTTGGAGAGCGTTTCCCCCTGCTGGCAAAGTTTATCGACGCACACGCCCAGCTCTCGGTCCAGGTCCACCCGAAGGACGAGTACGCAGCAGAGCACGAAGGCGGCAAACTGGGCAAGACCGAGTTCTGGTACATTCTCGCCGCCGAACCTGACGCCCGCATCGTCTACGGCTTCAAAGCCCCCACACATCGAGCGGAAGTCGAGCAAGCTATTCGCGCCGTAACCCTCGATCAATTATTGCACGAAGAACGTGTCCAGGCCGGAGACGTGATTTTCGTCCCCGCTGGCACAGTGCACGCCATCGGCGGCGGCGTCCTCCTGTACGAACTGCAAGAGTACTCCGACGTGACCTATCGCATGTACGACTACGGTCGCCTCACTGCCTCAGGCAAGCCACGCGAACTGCATATCGAACACTCGCTCGCAGTCAGCGATTACAGCGTCCCAACCACCGTCAAGAGGACACCCGTCCCACTACCAGACACACAGGGATACGAAGAGCGCTGCCTGGTCGCCTGCCGCTACTTCGTGACACGCGAACTCCAGCTTACCGAGGGGACACGAGTCCAGGGAGCTACGGGCAGCAGTTGTCTCATCCTCACCTGCCTCGGCTCAGAAGCAACCGTTTCTTACGGCCCCGAACTCCAGAGCCACGAGCGCATCATACGCGGCGAGACACTCGTCCTCCCCGCTGCACTCGGCACCTACACCATCCAGGGCCACGGCCCGCTCCTCTCCTCCTACGTCCCCACAGCAGATGACGAGGCGTGGAGAGTTTGGCGGGAGAAGAATAGCTGATTGCTCTTCTCAGGTAATTCATCGTCGCCCTGGAAGCAAGTTCCAGGGCGACGATGAAAAATCAACGGTATGGATTTGGAGGAGGTGGTGGTGTAGAGATTAACGTAGGATCATAGGGGCTAGAAAGATGGCGTTTGAAATAAAAAAAGTACTCATGCTGCTGCTTTGGCGAGGGCATCATACTGATCATCTCCCACCCATCGCTTCCAAGATTTGCTAAGAGTTGTTCCCAGGATGAGGTTTCTAGAGAACGTTTTTCCAGGCCGTGAGCACTGCAAATAGAGCAAGAGATTTTATCAGGATTCCAAGTAACTTCACAATATTCCCAACGTTGCATACAAATTCCCTTCGTTCATTTACTTCAGCTTGATAACACTCGTCGTTTCTCTCTTAAAAAACTTCTCTGAGAAATATTATCCTTGAGTTCAATCAGAAAACAGTAGCAGAATTATTTGCTTCCTCCTTCCGTAAAAACCAGAGTGGGATGAGTACCTCTCTTCTGCAGAAGAGCTATCTAACATCCTCCTTGTTTACTATTTCTGGATATGTTGATGTTGCCAACAGCTTCTTCACCTCTTCACAGACCGAGTATGCCTTTCGAGAAAGCGTCTCTGCATTCTGTTTAGAGAGAAGCGATCTGGACCTAACACTTCCCTTAAAAGTGTCAGTGCATTTGCCATAATATCTTTTTCGCCTGCACTCTTCTCAGTAGTAAGGCGCATCAAACCGTCAAAAAATTGCTTTGTCTGATCGTGGTCTAATCCCCATATCTTCTCGCTTCTTACCAAACCCTTCTCATACAAGGCTTTTGCCTGCCCAAGCATCCCTTGCTGCTCATAGAGATACCCTAGACTTATTAACGCTTGTATCGTTTTAGGGTGTTCCTCCCCAAGTACTTTCTCACAGATTACTAGAGCACGCTGAAACAACGGTTCGGCCTCTACAAAACGCTGACGGTGGGCATAAAACGTGGCTAAGCGACTCGTGACGGTGACGAGGGAAAGGTGATGACTATTGAGCACCTTTTCATAGATTTCTAACGCACGCTTGTAACACTGTTCGGCTTCAATATCTCTTTTCTGGTCTATGTAGAGGGAGGCTAAATTCAGCAAGCTCAGCGCCACGTCTGGATGCTCTTCTCCTCCCCGTTGTTTTCGCACAGCCAATGCTTTATTAAATAGCTCTAATGCTTCTGCACTTTTACCCTGTTGCAAATAGACACATGCTAAATTATTCATCAAGCTAGCGTATAACAGATCCACATGCGGATTTCTCTTGTGCCACATTTCCATTGCTTTTCTCAGAAGAGGTTCCGCTGATTCCACTTTCTTTTGCCGCAAATAAAAATCTGCCACATTTGCCAAGACTGTTGTCCATAGTCCCACTTCCTCATCTTCTACTTCTCCGTGATGCGTCTCTACATGATACATCGCAAGCGCTTTTTCATAGAGCGGTTCCGCTTTGTCATACTCCTCTAAATCCTTATGGAGTCCCGCCAGACTCACACCAATCCTTATAGTTTCCAGGCTTTCTTCTCCAAACACCTGTTTGCTAGCCTTTATAGCCCGCTCGTACATATGCTTTGCTTTATCATAGTCTCCCCAACGCTTGAATGCTGTTGCCAGATTTTCCAGGATCTGTACAGTAAAGGGATGTACCTCTCCCAGCTCCTGCTCACAAATGGCTAATCCTCTTTCAAGATCAGAGACTGCCTGCACAAAATCCGCAATAAGCCTCAATATAGTTCCCTTTGCAAATAGCAACGGTACTATCTCTGGCAAAGTTATATTCCATTCACTTGTATTCCAAACAACCGTAATCACATGTAAAATAATATCATAATAAAGAAGACTAGTAATTGTGTTTTTCCTGGTGAGAAGTTGCTTAGACAGACAGCAAATAACCAATTCTGCCCATTGTCGCTGCTCCAATTCATCCATCTCATAGCGTAAAACGGCCTGGACCAGAGCATGGACTTCCAGGTGCTCTTGTTCGCTATCACGCGCTATCAAAGAAAAGCGACGCAGTGTTGCAACTGCTTCTTCAAAAAGCAGAGGGTTCCCAATGAACGCTGGTACCTGTCTCTCGCCCTTGTTTATTGGATACTCGAAGAGCCGTACTGGTATGAAAGAAGGAGCCAGGAAAACACAAAACTTGAGCAGGTCAGCCGCAATAGGATTCATTTTTCTCACTTCGGCAAAAGCTAGAGAGAAAGTTGTCGCAACCGATTCGTGATGATTCTTCCGATAATCACCGCCGCGTCGTTTCAACAGGTCAGCTTTGTAGGTGTGGAAAAGTTCTAGATAACGCGATAGATTACAACCAGTTTCTTCGATGTATGCTCCAGCCTGGTCAATTGCCAGCGGCAGGCCATCCATTTCCTGAACAATAGCAAGGGCTGCTGTACGCTCGCTATCAGAGAGATCATCTCTTCCTCGATACTTTGCCCGGCGCAGTAAGAGCAACAGCGCTTCCTCATCACTCATCTTCTCAACTACAATCGTCTGTGCTACATAGCCTGTTGCACTCTCACGCGTAGTAATCAAGATGTGACCAGCATCGTTCTGAGGAAAAATTTCATCAATGGTTGCAAGATCATTGGCATTATCGAGGATCAACAACCAGCTTCTGTGGGTTTCTAGCCAGTGCTTGACAGCGCTTATCACTATATCCTGATTTTCCCCACTCCCAATAGGGAGGTGAAGCTGATTTGCCAACATCAGAGCACTTGTGAAGAAGTTGGCAGATGTATCCCCTTGTGCCCACAACACATACTGATAGTGGTGCCGATATTGATACGCATATTCTATGGCAACTTGGGTCTTGCCGATACCGCCCAACCCACTAATCGCGGTGGGTTGCACTACCGCCGCAGTTTGTTCTACGCTGAGTACATCGCGCAGACGTTTAAGAACACTCTCACGTCCGGTAAAAAATGGATTACGTCTGAAAGGGATACTCCAGATCTGATCCTTCTGCTCTATAGTCACCGCAGTTGTATACCTTACGTGAGTCTCGCTGACCTCATCTGTCCCGCTTAACTCTTTGACCACGTTCCTGAGATCTTGAGTAATGGCGCGAAAAGCCTCGTCGCGTGAGGACCACCGCACAACAAATTTGGCATTGCGTGGTAGACATTGCAGATCTGCAAGAGGAGGCTGCCAATCTACTGGACACAAGAGAATAGGTATAACACGAGCCTCTTTGCTTTCATGCCTCTGCAACGCTCTCTCCATCACACTGTAGCAGAAGTCAGAAGAAATAAAATCAGGGCTAATGAGCAGAAGTATGATATCTGCCAGTCCCAACCATTCCATGATCTGCGGTATCTTCTCGGCTCCAGGCGCGATATCACTATCAGCCCAGGAGGAGATTAAATCTTCCCGTTTCAAGACCTGCAAGTGTTTGCTGAACTCTTCATACAGCGCTCTATCTTGATGTGCATAGGAGATGAAAATCTTCAATGACATAATCCATTATCCTCCCCGGCACTATAATAACCATTCTCATCCATTTTCACCAGTCTCATTATCGAACGTTCAAAGCTTGGTATATGGAACATGTCCAGGTCCATCTCAAACATCTTCATGACCTTGTTAAAATATAGAATTCATATCCTTTGGACTCAACACCTTGCATGACTCAGCATTGCTATTAATATAATAAAGGCTAACGCCATCTGATTCACCTCGCTTTCTCAACCGGCCTGACGAAAGAGCTATCGCAGGTGAAGGAAGGAGCCAGTAAGAGATGGACATGACCATCTTTTTTGACCGTTTGATGCTCGTTCTGAAGACTCAGGACCGCAAACAGGCCTTTTTCGATCTGTGTGACCTCTATCATCAAGTCGATGCAGAACAGCGGGACTTTCTCCGCTCACAATGGCCTTTTGAACGCGAGTGGTTCATTCCACGCGACAGGACACTACTGCTCACTGACTTCTTCTCCTCGGAGCAACGTCTGCGTGCGGCTCTCATCTACGAGTCTCTCGAAAAGGGAGAGACAGATTGGCGAGACAATCTGGTAAGCCTCTGTGCCATCTATCACAGTGCGGTTCGTTTAGGGCTTGATCCAGAGCGACTCTTTGAGGAGGTGGCTGAACTTAGCGGTGAAACGATGGCTGGTCTGTTGCGCGCTTTTTATCATCGCTCTCCTGAAGACAGGAGTCTCGAAGCCTTTGGATATCGGGAAGAAGCGACTCCAGAGGGAATTTACTTAGCAGGATGGGGACCAGATCATGGCCGTCCTCGCTACGGTCATGTTTCCTTCCGCTAGTAAGACATCCCTTCCTGGGTCAAGAAACTCGGAGACCGGAACTCTTAAGTTGTCCCACTTCAATGGACGTAGTATCACGACTATCCCTATAGTTGTGAGCACTGGTTCAATGCATAATAAGCTTGCGGATTTGATATAACCTACCCACTCATAACCTTACTACGCAAAGGATCAGCCACGATGCTAGATCTCCTTGACAAACTCCTTTTCTCAGATTAATATATCCATAACAGATATATCAGCAACGGATACATAAAACAAAACGTCGGAGTACGTGGAAACGAGAAAGGACGACGCCATCTATGGAATCTGCATTTGGAGGCTATGATGGTTTGAGACTACGACCGACAACCGAAGAAGATCGAGAGGGCATTTTTCAATTACGAAACCACTTCGAGGAGGCACCTCTCTCTCCTCATGCGTTAACTGACCACTTGCAGTCTCTCAATCTGGAGAAACAGACAAGAGTAGTAGAGACTTCTGAGGGAAAGCTGATAGGCTATGCTGAATTGCTGCAACGTAGTTCTGGTTGGCTTACTCCTCAGATATAGGTCCATCCGCATTATCAGAGGCGGGGTGTGGGCACAAAGCTGCTCCAGGCGTTGGATGCTTGTGCTCTCTCTTCCTCAGACCAGACTTCCTTGACCATGCTCGTCCAACCACAGGGGGTAGAAAGGGCAGCGGATCAATTCCTCGAAAAGATGGGATATCTATTACAAACAACCTATGAGATCAGAGAATTGACAATGCATGTTGCCCCCTCGCCCGCTGGTTCAATCCCAGGTATCCAGATCCGTAGCTTTATGCCAGATCGTGATGAACAGAAGGCTTTTGAGACCGACAACGAAGCCTTTCTTGATCAGAAGGGATATATTTCACGAACTTTTGAACAGTGGTCACAGCGCTTAAACATGCATGCAGACCACTTTGATCCGACGCTCTGGTTTGTTGCATGGGATGGTGCAAACGTGGCAGGAGGGGTCTACAACCAGATCTTAAGCGGAGCTGGGGAGGTAATGCATTTAGGAGTCAGACGCCCTTTCCGCAAACGTGGCGTAGGCGAAGCACTGATGCGACATTCTCTTGTAGAGTATTATCGTCGTGGCATCTCTACTGTCCATCTCAATGTGGATGCTGATAGCTTAACCAATGCACACTTGCTCTATGAACGTCTGGGCTTCCAGGTGAAAGACACCTATCGTAACTACATACACAAGCTTTGCAGATGAAAATTCTAGAGATAAGTCACGTTCAAGAACATGTGACGACAGACAGGTATAGCCGTCCCATTCTTTACTCCTATAGGGTTAAGCACGCCGATGGACATCGCATCACCCTCACCTATCACCTCAAAGGAGTTTACACTCTTGGCAGGACGATTATGCGGCAGAGAGAGGTCACCCACCTGAGATAGAAACCCAAAAGGTTCCTTGCGGAAGCCGTCCTCGATTTTAGTGCCATTCAGATTATATGAATAATAGGAAGTCACCCCTCCCAGCCTTTGAGATAGTGCTCGAAGCTAATATCGTATTCTGGATCATCTCCACCAATTTCAACGGCCTCTTCTTCAGAAAACGCATCAAATTCACGTGTCCATTCGAGCAGGACCCGCAGTTCGTGACCAGCATGATCGGCGAACAGTTTCCACACTACCCGGTTGAGTTCCGGGTCTTCCCAATTGCGTTTCTTCCCTCCAAATCGGCTAAAGTACCTAACAGGATCGCGGGGAATCGCGACCCCGATCCAGAGCTTCACTTTACAATTCATACATGCAAAGTACGCTGAACGTGCCATATCCTGTCCTTCAACCTGCTACGAATGGTAGGAAATCAACCATCCCAATTCTTGAGGTAGTCTTCAAAACTGATATCCTGTCCCGGTTCGTCGCCACCAATGAGGACGTTATCTTCCTCTATAAAGGCTTCGTATTCCGGTGTCCATTCGAGTAGGACCCGCAGATGATGACCAGCATGATCAGCGAACATCTTCCAGATTACGCGGTTAAGCTCAGGAGCCTGCCAATTGCGCAGATCCTTGCCAAACGCGTTAAAATAGAGGACAATGTCAGAAGGGACAGCTTTCCCGATCCACACTCGTACTTTGCAATCGGTACATGCGAAGTAAGCCGAACGTGCCACGCGTGTCCCTTTCAACTTTTTTTTCATAAAATCATAGCTGGTTTATCGCGATTGTCGATAGAGATACTCCTCATAGGAGGTGAATCCTTTCTCCCTTACTTTCTGACCATCCCGCAGGCTAGTCTTTAACTTAAACTGTAGGTCATACTCATCTTCTTCATCAAAAGATAATCCTCGCAGTGCTGACAGGTCTCCTCGATAGCCTAGCTCGTAACAGATCTCTCTTTGATGTCGTTCCCATAACCCTACCTCTGGATCTAATCGAGGTTCAGCCTCTACCCAGGTAGCCAGGGCTCGACGCAGATACTCGGTCACCTCTGGCGTTTGCCACTTTCTCAAGAGTCGGGGAGCATATAAACGCCACGTATCATACCAGAAACTCTCGTGCTCTCCGCCCTCCTTACGATCAGCGCTGGGAAACTCGTCACTCAGCATACTCAGCAGAATAGGCAGCGCCGCTTCGTCTCCCCAGAATCCAAAGAAACGAGCGCTCACCCAGCGTTCCTGTTTGACTGGACTCTGGAGAAAGGGGCGTAAGAGGCTTGCTGCATTGGGCAGACCGCTGAGACTGCTGCGGCCAACCACACACATGGCTGCTAAGCGCTGACCGAGCGGTATCTCTGCTTGTTCCAGCAGCCCCTGCCAGTAGAGGAGGGAAAAGCCGTCGTCCCCGTGCGCTGCTGCGTTCTTGACCCCTTCCCCAATCGTCAGATAGGTGCCTTCCCCCATAGAAGGCTCCAGGAGCATCTCTTCCTCATTTTGATAGTACGAGCGCTCAAGTAGCTTCTGCACCTGTCTGAGATCGTCAGAAGAGAGCGGCAACCAGGAAAGGCTCTCTAAAGGATGAAGGTGATGAAAGAAGGTATTGAGAATCTCGGATGCGAGAGCAAAAGGCACGACTGGAGGGAAAGAGTTCTGTTCTTGAGGAGAGGCAAACACCCTGACTGTTCTGTCAGCAGATTCATAGTATATGCAGTAGCTCTGCATGCTTCTCATATACTGCACGTCAATACGACCCACATCGGAGCGTGACAAACTGCACATCTCGGCAGTGAGCCCGTTCAATTGTGTGAGAGAGGTGCTGACAGCAGACCAGCGTGGGGCAAGCTGATAGATTTTTAAGTCGTCATACCGAGCAGGCCCAATGGACAACTGCCAGTCAGGGGGGCGATTCAAGACGGCCAGAATATCTGCTTTCGTCCGCTCAGGAAAGATGGCGACAAGTTCCCGCCGTTCCTGAGGATCAGTTTGAGTCGCATTTCTGCTTTCAAGAAACGTGACGCTCTCTCTAAGCGCGCGCAGATAATTGTCGAGATGATATCGCCCTTCCTCCCCTGAGTGCAGGAGAGGAAGATCGGTGTGAACAATAGCTACACGTGCAGGTGTGATTTCCGAATTATACCACAGGCCGAACGCATCACGTAAATCATATGGATCTGACCCCAAATAGTCTGGTAAACCCAAACGTTCTTTGAAAACAGTCATCAGGTCTTCTACGAAAGAGATGCCTTCAGGTACGCGGATAGAGACCTCATCATTACGAGACTGATACGTCATGGGATCGGCGAGAAATGTCAGGTTGGTAAGATCAAATCTCATATCTGCTGTGCCTACAATTTTACGTCTCACGAAGATAAGGCCTGAGAAATTTCTTTTACCGTCGATTGCCAGACTTCATACTCAGGGTCAAGCAGCGGTTCAGCCTCTTCCCATATTTTGAGTGCCTGACGTAGTTGATCTCGTATAACGGGGTCCATCCATTGTTGTAAAAGCCGTGGAGCATAGGGACGCCAATCGTCATACCAGGAATCATATTCTGCATGGTCCTCGCGTCTGAAGGGCATTTCGTCGGTAAGCATGCCCAAGAGAATCGGGACGACCAGCTCTTTATCTGCTGACCAGCCACCAACGAACCGCGCACTCACCCAGCGCTCCTGTTTTTGTGAACTCTCAAGAAAAGGACGTATGAGTGCCAGAGCCTGCGGCAAACTGCTGAAGCCTAGAACACAGAGAGCAGTGAGATGGCTGGAAAGAGGTGCGTCTGCTTGTGAAAGAATGTCTTTCCAGTATTCCAAAGAAAATGCAGGCTCCCCATGGTAAAGTGCGTCTCTTACGCCTTCTTGAATGGTAATACGTACCATTCCTGCTACACGTTCGATTTGGGCATCTTCCTGACTGGGATAGAACCAATTTTCACGTATTTGTTGCAGGGAAAACAGCTCCTCTTGTGGTATAGGAGACCAATAGACAGTTGCTAAACGCTCGCCAGTAGTAAAAAAGGTCTCCATGATCTGAGATGCTAATGCGAAGGGGATGAAGGCAGGCAAGGCAGGGCGTTCATCGGTTGAGGCTACCATGAACGTGCTCCAATCTGCAGAGCTATACTCTACGTAATAGCCCTGGACGGCTTTAGAATAATGCACCGTCAACGATCCTGTGTCCTCTCGCGTAATGGTGCATACTTCTGCTAGTAGACCATCCAGAGATTGTAAGTATTGTTGTATCGTTGACCAGTCTGGATCAAATGTGCTGGTCAGATCACAATTCATAGATGATGAATAGAAACCGATGCTGGCTGTCCAGGCGGGAGGATGAAGCAGGGCAGCCTGTAACTCATCAGCCATTGCTTCAGGGAAGATCGCTACCAATTCATGTGTTCCCTGATTATCCGCCGCATTTGCCATGTGAAGGAATGTCATGCTATCTAGCAAGACATGGAGATATGTCTGTAGAGAATACCAGCCACTTTTGTCAGACTGCGAAAATGGAAGATCCTCATGGACAAGAACAACACGCCTGTGTCTCGTTTTCCAATCCTTCCAAAAGCGTAAGGTGTCATACAAAACGTTCCAATTTCCTCCATTGTACTCATCGCGGCTCAAGCTTTGATGGATCAGTGCTATCAACTCCTCGTCTGACACCATACCAGCGGGAACACGAATGGAGAGTTCATCAGGCCCAGGCTGATGATGAGTAGAGTTGGGAAGAAACGTCAGGTTTGTGAAATCGTATTTCATGTTTGCTTTCCTTCAGGTGCCTGGCCAAAATGGTAATTAGTATGTCTTTAGCAACTCAAATGGAGATGCGTAGAAACCTTGAAAACTCTTCTTCATAATCATCGTACATCATCAATGAAAGACGTCTTTAATAAAGTCAAATGGAATCGGAAGAGGGGCATCTTTTCCATCCACTCCAAAAGGATTATAGTGATCCATAAAGTATGCTTTCCCTTTGGAGTCAACAACAATTCTCCAATTTCCTTTAGTGCCATCCAGAGTAACTGTATATTCTGTATAAGGTGGTGTGGTTGTACCTTTAGGCATTGGTGTTGTTGGTACTCCATTACGACCCTTAACAGGGTTGTTGTTGAAAGGAGTCCCGTCATTACCAAACGTTTGGATTCCATTAGCCCATGAACCACCAGCCCATTTTTTAAGAGCATCAGTAATTGCAGTTTTTTTGATTTTTTCAAGCTGCCCCCATCTTTTGTATCCTGGAGTATTATTGGTATAATCCTGGGTGAAGGATTTAATATTTGCATCAATATCTATCCCTTTATTTGTCAGAATATCAGCATAGTTGGGATCGATTCCTTCTTGTATCCATTGATTTATTTTATCTATATTGATGCTACTGTTACCCAGTAGATGTGTTATACTGCTGTACGTACTTGGTAAATCGGAGTTCTTGCTGATTAATTGGTTTACTTGTTCGGGTTTAACTCCTTTATCAAGCAGGTTGTTTGCATCAGCGATGGTATTCTTTATGTTACCACCCTTTTTAAACAACGCATTGATTGATTCGTTACTTATATTTCTCCCTTTCAAGGCTTCAGCATCACTGAAGGCTTGCTCAATAGAATCGACACTCTGGCCCTTATTCAAGAGATTTGTGATAGTATCGAAATCTACACCTGCATCTAATGCGTTCACCATAAAAATGTCAGCAGCATCACTACTCATCCCATTTTTCTCGAGAGCAGCTTTTAGCTTTTGTTCATCTGCTGCGCTACTTCCACTTCCAGGCGAGTCGCCGTGGGCCTGGTGGGCGAAGGCGTTCTTGTTGAAGGCAGGAATGGGCTGACCGGGGACCAGGCCGGTGGCGCAGGCGTTGGCAAAGCCGTTGTTGAGGGTGGTGATCGACATGGTGATGACCTGGAGGACCATGTTGATGTTCGCTATTGAGGAGTCCAGGGCATCGATGGCCTGCTTCAACTCTTGCAAATGCTCTGCTGAGACGGTAGGAACGCTCAGTCCCTGCTGCGTTTTCAGGGTCTCTATCGCGCTAAGCCCGTTTTGAATGGTTGTTTTATTGGCTTCCAGGGTTGTGCGAAAATCGTTGGG
>DAOUDD010000005.1:0-5424 GCA_034431765.1 Ktedonobacteraceae bacterium
CCCTACGCCATCGAGACCGCCGACGCCGTCTCCGTCATCACCATGCAGGACCGCAGCGAGTTCTACGCCCACTTCCAGGGCTTCATGGAGCGGCAGGGCGTCAAATTCACCTTCTCGACCAAGTCCCTCAGCAAAAATCGTCGTCGCTGACGAATAGCGAACTCCCTTGACCTTTTCGGATTTCTCAGATAGACTGAATCCGCCTGGAAGGCTAGCTGGTGAGTGACCTGAAACTGCTCTTTCCTCGATCCGCTCTGAGGATACTGCAATAAGCTCTTGCTCTCTGAAAGTTGAGACGAAGGATGGGTACTGCTTTAAACCGGCATAGAATGATCTTCCTTCCCATCTATCAGTGAGGTAGTACAGAGAACGTGCATCTGCGTTCTCAGCGAGACCACATCTGTATGTTCCGCTCCCAGAGTCCGTTCCCAGATGAAGAGGGTTCGTTGATAGAACTCCTTTGCCAGTGCATAGCGTCCTTGCATACTGTAGAGGTTTCCCAGTCCATACAAGCTCTGTGATGTCCGTGAGTGTTCAGTTCCCAGAAGCTGTTCCTGTATCGCTAATGCCTGCTGATAGAGAGCTTCTGCTTGCACGAGATTCCCTCTTAAGCAGGAGAGCTCTGCCAGGTTGGCATACGTCAAGGCAACCCGCGGATGCTGTGTTGGAAAGCACCGTTGGCAGATGTCGAGTGCTTGCTGGTACAGCACTTCTGCCTGGTGCAGAGCTCCTTGCTTCACTAAGAGGTTCCCCAGACTATTCAAAATCGTGGTCAAATACGCGTGATCGGTCCCCAGGTGCTGCTGACAGAGCATAAGGCAACGTCGATAGAGTGGTTCGGCCTGCGTATAACGTGCCTGGTGTACATACAGATAAGCAAGGTTTTGCAGGCTTTCTGCCACATCTAGATGCTGGGGGCCGAAGACCCGTTCGCGAATGCCAAGTGCCCGCTCATAGAGCGGTTCAGCCTGCTCATAGCGCCGTTGCATACAGTAGATACCCGCCAGGTTGTTCAGACTCGTCGCTACAGCGTGATGGTCTGGTCCCAGCACGGATTCTCGAATCTTCAGCGCTTGCTGATGATAATCTTCAGCCTGTTGATAGTCTCCTTGATAGTAGAACAGCTCAGCTAGGTGATTGAGACTATCCGCGGTCTGGGGATGCTCCTCCCCCAGCAGATGTCTGCGCACAGTCACGGCTCGCAGAATGCAGCGCTGCGCCTGGACATACTGGGCATGCTCCATCAAATAGGCAGCCGTCTCGTGCAAGAGCCGTCCTGCAGGCTCAGAGACAATGTTGAACTCTTCGATCAGCTCGACACACGCCATCATCTGGGGCAGTAAACGTTGACAACGCTGCCATGTGATCACTTCCTCCACGCAGGGGACGCTCTGGTTAACTACTGCGACCGCCCATCCAGCCCACTGCCGAAGGCTTTCCTGGTCAAGAGACTCTTTGAGGACGACCTGGACCAGACGATGCATCAACAGTGTTTTCGCGTCAGCATGGCGCTTGAGCAGGGAATGCTGAAGCAAAACCACAAGCATCTGCTGCAAAAGGAGCGAATCACTAAGGACAGGATGAAGAGAAAAGTCAGGAAAGGCATCCGTCATCAGCAGTTCCTCAGGGATAGCGTCTGGATGCAGAAAGGCACACAACCGCAGCAGGTCGGCAGCTAAAGGTTCACTCTGCTCAATCCGTTTCACTGAGAAGCCGATAGCCGTGCTTATAGCATGGGGATAGTCGAGAGGTGAGTGGCTGCGCCACTGTAATAAAGCTGCTGTTCGTTGCACGTACAGGTCGTGATAGGTTTGCAGATCGCATCCACTTTCTTCGATAAAGGCACCTGCTTGATCAAGCGCGAGAGGTAATCCACCCATAAGCTCACACAGTTTCAGTGCTGTAAGACGCTGTGGCTCTGGAAGTTCAGACAGGGAGGTCTCAAGAGATAGGATCTTGCCTCGACGCAGCAGCAAAAGAGCTCCCTCTTCGGACTCCATGTCCTCAAGACAAACGCGAAGGGCAAACCTCCCCGTTGCTTGTCGCCTACTCGTGAACAACAGATGGCCTATCCCTCTTGTTGGAAGAAACTCGGCAATGTGGTCGAAATCTTCCACGTTGTCAAAAACGAACAACCAACGCGCGTGCTCTTTCAACCATTGTTTGACCATCTCGACAACCTGAAAAGGATTTTGCCCTTGTTCTACAGGGAGCTTTATTACCTGTGCAAGACTTACAATTTCGCTCAGGAACGTCTGACGTGAATCTGCTTTTATCCAGAGGACAGCCTCATACTCAGATGCATAACGATAGGTATATTCGATAACTGTTTGCGTTTTGCCAATGCCTCCCATACCAGTTACAGCAAATAGCCGGCATGCATCTGTCCGTCCAAACTGTAAAAGTTCATGCAGATAGTCCATGACGACTTCACGCCCGGTAAAATACGGATTGCGTAGGTGAGGAACATGCCAGATACGTTGAGCTGATTTTTCACTAAAGAGGGAGTTCTGGCCCTCCAGAGTTCCAAACAATTCTTCAGGACTGACCCCAAAGAAACGACTTAATTGCAGTCGATAATGTGCTTGGGGGAACGTCGCCGAACGTTCCCATCGGCTAATTGTTTGGGAAGAGGTTCCAAGGGCTTCAGCGAGCGCTTCCTGAGATAAATGGCGACGGCGACGTTCTCTGCATAATCTTTCACCTAGTTGCATTCTTCCTCCGCTTCTATCGTAAAAAACGCACGACATATGTTCTGACGAAGGGCAAGAATTCAATGTAAGCTCAAAGTTTTGGAACGGAATTTGCGGTAACACCCAGAAGTTGTGGTGCAACAAATGGTTGAAGACAAGCCTTTCCAGGTACCCTTTAAAAGCACGCGGTATCAAATGAGCATATTTGTGTTCAAGCTTCAACCCTTGATAACAGGCACTAGTTTTATCATTACAGACTTGATAAAAACAAAAGATCAACCTGATACTGTGTTAGACAGAGACCCATAGATATTTTACCATCAACAGAACTATACCGTAAAGGCCGTTATATAGCCTGAGAAATTTTAAACTTCTTACGAATGCTCCCGCTCGAAAATAAAAACAGTACAACGAATTTTATATAGCCTTGTGTTTTCGCTCATTTGAATCTGGGTCAGGATGCTGAATGTCATCAAAAGTGTGTCAGACCCACGTCTGGTAGACATGTAAATGAGCGAAAACACTAAGTGGCGCGTAAACATCAATGCTCATTGACGTTTACGCGCCACTTTTTGAAAACAGCCTACTCTCCTTTTGACAAATCAGCGAGTAGTTTTGGCGGAGCTATATGGTATACTTAAGAAAACGTCGATGAACTCGACGAAATTAGTCTTACGTACTACCTTTCATTCAGGTGAGCGCGAGCCAGACGCACAGTGGCGTTTCTGACTGAATGAGAGGACGCGAAGTGGCGTTTCTGAATGTGATTAGTATAACTGTTAGTCTAGTGAAGAATTGTCCTATGTCTCGTTCGACAACACAACATCTCACCTGTCCCTGCGGCGAGGAGTACACGTATTCAGCATACGAGTATGTGAATGTTGCGGAAGATCCACGCCTTCGTTATATTGTGCTTGCCGGGCTGCTGAATGTTGCGATCTGCCCTATCTGTGGACGCCGTGCAGAGCTGCCTCTGCCCTTTATCTACTCTGATCCGGCCTATGAGCTGCTTGCCTACGTCCATCCACAGGCTGATGCACCCGAAGAAGCACGGCTGCTGATCCTTGAGCGTCTGCGTTCGGTGTATAAAGATATCAAAACCACAGCACAGATGCAGGAGCAGAATAAGGAAAACGGCAACAGTGGTGGTAGAGCGATCTCTGTCACGCCTACACAGGCACAAATTATGCCCCCGCTTAAAGTGCTCTTCGGTCTTGAGGAGTTGGTGGACGTGCTCAATGCCAAGCTTGAGCCAGAGGATCGCATGGGCAAGCTGGCTATGAATACGCAAAGCCGTGATGCAGCTGAGCGCGGCCAATTTCTCGACATTACGCGTAAGCTGGCAACCGAGATGGACTGCTGTATCGAGGTGGAAGATCTGCCTGATGAATACACGGTCTGGCTCTATGGCTCACGTAAAGGAATCAGCGCTTTAATGCGTGTACTGACGCCACAGGGATAGTAATAATAATGATTACAGTTGGTGTTCTAACTATCAGCGATGGGGCTGCCAGGGGTGAACGCGAGGATGTAAGCGGCAAAACCATCCGCGAACTTGTCGCGCAGATACCGGGTGCGATAATTTCAGCCGGTTCAATTGTGCCTGATGAGGTTGAGCAGATTGTTGCACTGCTAGAGGAGTGGAGTGATCAGAAACACTTGAACCTGATCTTAACCACTGGTGGTACTGGACTTGCACCACGCGATGTTACACCAGAGGCGACGAAAAGCGTGCTCCAACGTGAGGCTCCTGGCATTGCTGAGGCGATGCGCGCCACTAGCCTGCAATATACACGGATGGCGATGCTCTCACGTGGAGTAGCTGGCGTGCGCGACCGCTCCCTTATCATCAACCTGCCCGGCAGCCCCAAAGCTGTACGCGAGTGCCTCGACTATATCCTCCCCACCCTCCCACACGCCATCAACCTGCTGACAGAGGGACCTCGCGAACATTGATCTACAATGGACACACCGACAACGTCTTTGCCCTCTCCTGGTCACCCAATGGTCGTTTCGTAGCATCGGGCGGAAGGGATCGTACAGTACAGATCTGGGATGCCGCTAGCAGAGCTACACTTCTAACCTTTCGGCAGCACTCTCAATGTCTGCTCTCCCTGGCATGGTCCCCAGATGGCATCTCTATTGCCTCCGGTTGCACTGCTGGCACCATCCATGTCTGGGATGTGCAGACAGGAGAGGTGTTTACAACCTACAGAGGGCACAAACGTTTCGTGCGCAGCCTCTCCTGGTCACGCGATGGTCGCTTTCTCGCATCGGGTGGCGAATATGGCGACAGTACAGTGCAAGTTTGGGAAGCTACCACCGGGAAACACTTCTTCACACACGACAGACAGTATCGTATCTTCTCCGCTCCTTGGTCTCCCAATGCGCAACGTATCGCCTCCGGCAGTTTCGATGGCAAGGTCGAGGTCTGGGACGCCTTTACTGGCAACAACGTTACAACCTATCGAGGGCATACAGGTCCTATCTATGCTGTCTCCTGGTCGCCTGATGGAAGCACTCTCGCCTCAGTCGGCCATGATACCCTTGTACACACCTGGTCGGCCAGCGATGCAACACCGCGTTCCACCTACACAACTCATACACGCCCCCTCAAAACCGTCGCGTGGTCGCCAGACGGTCGCTTTATAGCATCCGCCGGAGACGATGTGCTGGTACGCATCTGGTCAGCACACTCAGGGGAACCAGTCGCAAGCTACTCTACCCACAC
>DAOUDD010000006.1:0-13562 GCA_034431765.1 Ktedonobacteraceae bacterium
TCGAGTGCGAGCTTCTTCGCACCATCTGTTGTAAAGCTGAGATGGGTTACGAGCTCGACGATGATGCCTATGACCGTGATGCCATCGTAGAGCAGGACGACGAGAGAGGCGAGGAAGGAGCCAAGGACCGCGATGAGGACCAGGTAACGACTGCTCGTGAGGATGTGTCGAAGCATAAGAATGTATTTCTCCTTCCTTAAAATAGAGTTTTTAGCGCTCAATCAGAGCAACGGCATAGCAGGCAATGCCTTCACGCCGCCCGGTGAAGCCAAGGCCGTCAGTAGTAGTGGCTTTGACGCTGACGGAGTCGAGTTCGAGGTGCAGATGTTGGGCCAGGTGTGTGCGCATAGCAAGGGTGTGCGGCGAGAGACGTGGGCGCTCAGCCACAACGGTCGCATCAATATTATTGATCGTCCAGCCTTTTTGTCTGAGCAGGTTGTAGGTGTAGTCGAGGAAGACGCTACTGGGCTGGTCTTTCCAGCGCGAGTCGTTGGAAGGAAAGTGGGTACCGATGTCACCGAGCGCGGCAGCCCCAAGAAGGGCATCGACAATCGCGTGAATCACGGTATCGGCGTCAGAATGTCCTGAGAGGCCGTATTCATAAGGAACGGTAATGCCGCCCAGGATCAGGGGGCGACCAGGGGTGAAGGCGTGTACATCATAGCCAGAACCGATTCGTATAGTCATGTAGTTATCCTTTATCCTCTTCGAGTTTCTCCAGTGCTTGCAATTTTTGCAGAAAGGCTTCTGCGAAGAGTAAGTCTTCCGGTGTTGTGATCTTGATGTTGGTATAGGAGCCGGGGAAGATGGTGACGGGATGTCCCAGGCGTTCGAGCAGTGTAGCATCATCCGTTACGTCCTCTTGAGCCAGCGGTGACTGGTGGGCAGAGGAGATCAGTGGGAACGAAAAGATTTGCGGTGTTTGAACTGCCCAGAGTAGTGAACGGTCGGGTGTGGCGGTAATGACGCCGTTTTCGACGTGCTTGATCGTGTCCTTGACGGGAACCGCTGCGATACTTGCCCCGGAGCGCTGAACGGCTTCCATACCGGCGTTCAGGATTGTGGGAGTGACGAATGGACGTGCAGCGTCGTGAATAAGCACCCAGCGACATGTAGGAACGTGTTCGGCCAGCGCTTCGAGGCCGAGGCGAACAGAGTCCTGACGACGAGTGCCGCCAGGAACAATGGCGGCAATCTTATGCCAATGTTCGCTCTCACGCAGTGCAAAGGTGTCGGTCATGCGTTCAGTGTTGGTGACGACGACGATCGCATCGATGAGCGGTGAGGCGTGAAAGACATCGAGCGTGCGCGCGAGTGTGATGCGACCGGCCAGGGGGAGCCAGAGTTTGTCGCGTCCCATGCGATGGCTGCTCCCGGCTGCAACGACGATCGCGGCGGTTGTTTCTCTCATATAGTAGTAGTGTGGCGGGAGAGCCGCCTGTCCTCTCGTCTATAAAAGTGTTGATGCAAGAAATTGCGTATTTTGCACGATTCTTGCGCGTAGGAGAGGGCATTGTGCTCGCCTGCTCGTGGGAGTGCAGAATGGTTCACCTGAGTGTATCTCCACGAGGGCGACCGCAAGGGTCGCGCCCTACGCGCCGTTCGTTGTATAAGCGAGGATGGACAGAGCGGGACAAGCCTGCCCGTCCTACGCGCCGTTCATTCCCAATGGGCTATTTTTGTTTGGGTATCTGTGGTACCTGGGCAGGGGACGGTGTAGTATTGAGCTGCTGGCGCGGGTGGGCAAAGATCATCCGTCCTGCGACCGTCTGGAGCACACGCGTGACTGTGACCTCGATCGTCATGTTCATATACTGACGGCCATTTTCAACAACGATCATCGTGCCATCGTCGAGGTAGCCAACGCCCTGACCAAGTTCTTTGCCATCCTGCATAATTTTAATGTGAATATCTTCTCCTGGCAAGAGGACTGGTTTGATCGCGTTGGCGAGTTCATTGATGTTGAGCACCTTGACACCCTGAAGCTCAGCAACGCGATTGAGGTTGAAGTCGTTGGTGATGATGGGACAGTGAATATCCTGACCCATTTTGACCAGCTTGCCGTCTACATCAGCGATCCCTTCCACATCGTTGTCGATGATCTCGATGGGAACGGTCGCATCTTTCTGCAAACGATTGAGAATTTCCAGTCCACGGCGGCCACGGTTGCGGCGCATTGTATCGGCCGAATCCGCGATGCGTTGTAGTTCGTTTAAGACAAAACGAGGGACGACGAGTGTGCCACCGATGAAACCGGTCTGGCTGATATCGGCAATGCGGCCATCGATAATCGTGCTGGTATCGAGCAGGATCGGCGATTTTAATGCGGAGAGTGCCGAGTCTGGAGTTGTAGTTTCCTTCTCCTTCTCCACATCACGTTTCTTGTTGCGCTCTCGCTCCTCCTCGCGTTCACGATTGCGGCGCAGGATAGTATTCTGGAAGAGGTGTGCGATATCATTTTTGCGCTGCACTGCGGCGGTCACACCCAGGTAGCCAAAGGCCATGGCGGCGACAAAAGGTGCGAGCTGGCCCAGGTAGAAGGGCAGGTATTGTAGTGGAATAGCCAGGAGTGCGGAAATAATGAGTCCGAAGACAAGTCCGATCACGGCTGCAACGAGATCACTGGCGGCAGCCACACGAATTTTGTCGCGTATCCAGATATAGGGTACGACGGTAATATACGGTGTGATGATAAACGCGATGATACCGGCAACCGCAGCAATAGCGATAACGCCAGGAATAGGAATAAATGGCGAAAAGCGAATCATCGTCACACTGACGGCCAGAGCAATCGCGGCTAATGCGCCCACGACGCGAGCAATACTATTTACAGACATCCCTGCATCCTCCAAAGCAGTGCACTCTTGTATGTGCAGAATTTTTCGAGAGGGCGCTGTATTTGTTTGTGTCACTGGTAAGTCGGTGATGATAAGAAAAAAGATAATTCCAGAAAAATGACGCCTGACCCGTGAAATCAAACAAGAGCTGTGCCCACTCTTGATAGGAACAGTACCAGATTTTGTGTCTCTTCCCTCTTTTAAAGGGTATGGAAAGAGACGAGAACGAAAAAGAATCAATAAAGGCGGTAGAGAAAGGCGGTTCTCTGACCTATGTATCTTTGCGCCGCATCGCAGTTCTTGGTGTGTCGAATATGCAGTATACACCGTTCTAAGGCAGGAATCAATAGTCGTGCTTAATCTGCTGATCTTGTTCTTGCCCCCACAAGAACAAGAGGCATGTGTCTTCGCTTAGTGTAGCCCAATTTCCAGGGCTACGGCTAGTGAACTAGCCGAAATGATTTTAAAGTCACCGGGTAAGCCAGCCTCTTCATTTTCATTATGTGCTTGTTTCCCTCGACCTGCAGTGGGAACGATGCAGCGTTTAAAGCCGAGTTTCGCAGCCTCCTTAATGCGGAGGGGGAGACGGCTAACGGCTCGCAGTTCCCCGGAAAGACCTACTTCACCGATAAAGGCCATATCAGGAGGAATCAAGCGTTCGCGATAACTGGAAGCGATAGCAATAGCGACTCCCAGATCGACAGCGGGTTCTTCGAGCGAGAAGCCGCCGATGACATTGGCGTAGACGTCATGACTGCCAACTGCCAGGCCGACACGTTTGATCAGCACTGCCAGAAGCATCAGCAGGCGATTGTGGTCGATGCCATTAGTGGTGCAGCGTGGATTGCCGAAGTTGGTTGGCGTAACAAGAGCCTGAACTTCGACGAGTAAGGGGCGCGTTCCTTCCATGCTCACCACAACAGCAGAGCCTGAGGCAGAGCTGGCACGATCAGAGAGGAAGATTGCTGATGGGTTGGTAACCTCGATCATCCCTTCGCCATGCATCTCGAAGACGCCCACCTCGTGAGTTGCCCCGAAGCGATTCTTGACGCCGCGTAGGAGGCGATACGAATGATAGCGTTCACCCTCCAGGTAGAGTACCGCGTCGGCGATATGTTCGAGCGCTTTAGGACCTGCGACGGTTCCCTCTTTTGTCACGTGCCCGATGATGAAGATAGGAACGTTTGTCTGCTTGGCAACATGCATTAACTGAAGCGTGCATTCGCGCACCTGACTGATGCTGCCGGGGGCCGATGTGACATGGCTGGCTATCACCGTCTGGATAGAATCGATGATCACGAGGGAGGGTTTTAGCCGTTGAACGGCTTCCGCAATCACCTCCATCTCGATAGCTGCAAGGAGGTAGAGGCGATCTCCGGCGATGTCCAGGCGTTCGGCGCGCATCTTCACCTGTTCTATAGATTCCTCGCCGGATACATAGAGGACAGATCCTACATGTTGGGCGATAGAACCGGAGACCTGGAGCAGAAGTGTTGATTTGCCGATACCGGGTTCGCCACCGACCAGGATAAGGGAGCCAGGAACCAGGCCGCCACCCAGCACACGATCCATCTCGTTGTAGCCAACAGAGATACGCGATTGAACAAGTGGTTTGATCTGTGGGAGGGCAACAGGCATACGTGTTCCCTGAGTAAGCCCGTTTGAGCCGGAGGAACCGAGGAGCGCCTGGCGGCGTTGCTGGGCAGGACTCTGTGGAATATCTGCCACCTCTTCCAGTGTATTCCAGGAATTGCAGTCAGGACATTTCCCCATCCACTTACTCTGTTCACTTCCACATTGCTGGCAGATATATTTAACACGTAGTTTTGCCATACATTACAGTTTCTGTGATCTAGGAAAAGAAAGAAGGGGATGTGAACTTCACATCCCCTTCCTGTGTATTAAGCCTCGGCGCTACCGCCTTCACCGCCGGCTGAAAGCGCGGCTTCAGGAGTAGCTGGAGGTGGCAACTGTTCGATACGGTTGCGTACCTGAAGCACCAGGTCGTTATCAATGATCACGGTTTCGATCAGATCACCGGGGTGGAATGTTCCTTGCAGGAGACCTTCTGCCAGGGGATCTTCAACCATGCGCTGGATGGTACGGCGTAATGGACGTGCTCCGTATTGAGCGTCGAAGCCTTTGTCGATCAAGAAATCTTTGGCCGGCTGCGGAACGATCAGCTCGATCTGCTGCTCGGTCAACTGAGCGCGAACGCGGTTGAGGAGCAGATCGACGATAGAGTACATCTCTTCCATGCGCAGGGAGTGGAAGACGATCACCTCATCGATACGGTTGAGGAACTCAGGCTTGAAGGTATTCTTCAGTTCGCCGAGTACCTTGCTCTTCATCGCATCGTACTCTGCCTGATTCGCTCTGGACTTGTCCTTCGACTGCTTAAAGCCGATGGTAGCCTCGCGATTGAGCAGAGAAGCGCCGACGTTCGAGGTCATGATAATGATGGTGTTGCGGAAGTCTACCGTACGTCCCTTCGCATCTGTCAACTTACCATCTTCCAGAATCTGGAGCAGCATATTGAAGACATCGGGGTGAGCCTTTTCGATTTCGTCGAGCAGGATCACACTATAGGATTTACGGCGAACGGCCTCGGTCAACTGACCACCCTCTTCATACCCGACATATCCCGGAGGTGCACCGACCAGGCGGGCGGCGGCATGGCGTTCCATGAACTCCGACATATCGATCTTGATCAGGGCTTCCTCACTCCCGAACATAAATTCGGCGAGAGCTTTTGCCAGCTCGGTTTTACCGACACCAGTTGGGCCCATGAAGATGAAGGAGCCGATAGGGCGTTTGGGATCTTTCAGACCGGCACGGGCGCGACGGACAGCGCGAGAGATCTTTTCAATCGCCTCGTTCTGTGAGATGACGCGAGCGTGCAGAGCGTCTTCCATTTGCAGGAGGCGCTGAGACTCTTCCTGAGCGATCCGCATTACAGGGATACCAGTCCACATCGAGACGATCTGAGCAATCTCTTCCTCGCCGACGGTCGGCTTTTCGGTGCCGCGTTCGCGGTGCCAGCCGGACTCCAGCTTAGAGATGCGGTCGCGCAGTTTCACCTCGCGGTCGCGTAGTTCGGCAGCCAGTTCGTACTCTTGCTGCTGGATAGCAGCCTCTTTTTCGCGCAGGACAGACTCCAGACCTTTCATCGCCTCTTTAAGGTTAAGCGGTGCAAGCGAGTTCTGCATACGCACACGGCTGGCGGCCTCATCGATCAGGTCGATTGCTTTATCTGGCATAAAGCGATCCGTGATATAGCGGCTCGCCATGTCAGTTGCAGCCTTGAGCGCATCGTCGCTGATGATCAAGCGGTGATGCTGCTCATAGCGTTCGCGAATGCCCTTGAGAATCTCGATAGTCTCTTCGGCGCTTGGTTCGCGAACAATCACTTCCTGGAAGCGACGTTGTAGGGCGGCATCGCGCTCGATGTACTTGCGGTACTCATCGAGAGTTGTTGCGCCGATACATTGCAGTTCGCCACGAGCGAGAGCAGGCTTCAAGATATTCGCCGCATCAACGGCACCTTCAGCAGCTCCTGCGCCGACCAGGGTGTGGACCTCATCGATAAAGATGATGCAGTCGCGACTGTTGCGGATCTCCTCAATGATCTTTTTAAGCCGCTCCTCAAACTCACCGCGATACTTAGTGCCAGCAACGAGAGAGCCGACATCGAGGGTGAGCAAACGTTTCCCTGCCAGAGTCTCCGGGACCTCACCTGAGATCAGGCGCTGTGCCAGGCCCTCGACGATAGCAGTTTTACCGACACCGGGTTCGCCGATGAGAGCAGGATTGTTTTTGTTACGGCGGGAAAGGATCTGAATGACGCGCTCGATCTCCTGATGGCGACCAATAACGGGATCAAGCGTGCCAGCGCGTGCAGCGGCAGTGAGATCGATGCCCATTTGATCAATAGTAGGAGTTTTCGAATGTTTTGCGTCACGTTCGTGGGATGTACCGGGCTGGCTGAGCACTTGAATAGTCTGAGTGCGTACCTTTTCGAGGTTGACGCCCAGGCTTTCGAGAACGCCGGCAGCGATCCCTTCTCCCTCGCGGACGAGGCCGAGCAGGAGATGTTCTGTGCCGATATAGTGGTGGTTCAGGCGTCGAGCTTCATCAACAGCCAGCTCGATCACCTTTTTGGCACGCGGCGTCAACCCGATCTCACCGAGCACGATGCGATCTCCGCGACCAATAATAAATTCGACGGCGCTACGAACCTTATTGAGTTCGACACCGAGATTAGCCAGAACTTTGGCCGCAACGCCTTCTCCCTCGCGGACAAGGCCGAGCAGGAGATGTTCCGTACCAATATAATTATGCTGGAAGCGCTGTGCTTCTTCCTGGGCGAGGCTCAGAACTTTGCGAGCTCGCTCCGTAAACTTATCGAACCTATCTCTATCGTTCACCTGTTTGTCACCCCCCTTTCGTTGGCAGAGGGTGGAACCGAGCCCTCTGTGTCGCTCAGGTAAACCCTTTGATTTATCATACAACACTCATCATACAGCGTCAAGGATAGCAAGCGTAGCCTCCCGTCTATCAGAAAACGCTCAACCATGTTTTTCTTTACTGTGAAACAATTGACCTGTTCCGTAACCCAGCGAGAGCTGTTTCTGGAAAAGTCGCGAGATGTTTTGTTTGTGTACGCGTATCGCGAGTGGCAAGAAGAATTGAGAAGCCAGATGACTCTATCTGTTCTAGATGCAGTGAAGAGCGAAGCGCGGCGCAGTGTGCGCATTTCATCATACTACAACTCTTTTTGTGCCGTCAAGGATACGTTGTATCAGGGTTTTTCAAAAGGCTTTACTGAGGATCGGGTTTCCTATTATTAGGAGCCTGATGCTAAGAGAGGACGTTATGAGTAAATCATTTATATATATGATTCACCCCGAACTTTCGAGGCGCGGTGTCCACCCCTCGTACCCGTTTTTTTGCGGAAGCGTGTACAGGGCCGTTCAGGGAAGGGTTTGTGGGACGTCTCGCGTAGGGGAGGGCCTTGCGCCCTCCCCTACGCGGATTTGTCACATCCTGCACATCGCGATCAAGCGACGTGTCCCACGTTTTAGAAACTTTTCAAACGTTCGGGATGACTCATACCTACGCGATTCTGCTTCCTACTCGTTGAGAGGAAGCAGTTACTGATCTGCGTTATCGTTGTCTTCTTTGGAAGAGCGCTGGCGTGCGGCGGCACGGAAGGCTTCAGCCATTGCTGTTAGTTCGCCCTCATCCTCTGCGACACCACCGAGCAAGCCATTATCAGTTGACCGCTCGGAACGCTCGCGACGACGCTCATTCTTGCCTGTGTGTTCTGGAAGCGACTCAAGAGAAGGTGTCGTAGGAGGCTCCGTCTGTGATGCCGCAGGCGCGTCATCCTCTAGAGCAGTCTCAGCCGCACTCTCTGTAGTCCCTTCTGCAGTAGCCGTTTCAGTTGTCTCTGTCGTATCAACCTCATCGGCCTGACGCAGGCTCAAACCGAGGCGGCGACGCTCCGCATCGATGCGCAGGATGCGTAGTTGCAGTTGCGCACCTTCGTGCAGGATGCTCTTGGGGTCCATGCCTGGTCCGAGTTCGGAGAGATGGATAAGTCCCTCGATCCCGTCTTCGATACGTGCAAAGGCACCAAAGGGAGCGATTTTCGTCACTACACCGGTCACAACCTGGCCGGGAGTGTAGCGCTGCTCGACGGTAGTCCAGGGATCGACCTCAGCGCGTTTGATAGAGAGAGCAATTTTTTTCTTCTCTTTATCAACGCTCAAGACCTGAACCTCGACCTCCTGGCCGACATGGAGCACCTCGCTGGGATGATTGACGCGGCTCCAGGCCAACTGACTGATGTGGACCAGCCCGTCGGCACCGCCAAGATCGACAAAGGCACCGAAATTGGCGAGATTGCTCACCACACCCTTACGGACCTCGCCGGGTTTGAGTTCATCGAGAAGCTCCTCGCGGCGACGCTGACGCCATTCTTGTACAGCGAGACGCTCGGAGAGGATCAAGCGATTACGAGCACGATTGATCTCGATGATTTTGAGTTGAAGCTCCTTATCTTTCATGCCCTGGAGCTTAGCGGCAGTTTCCTGGTTATCACCTCCGGCAGCAACCTCTTCGCGTTTCAGGTTGAGGATCTGGGAGATAGGAACAAAGCCACGAATGCCGGAGACATCGACAATCAAGCCACCCTTATTGTAGTCGATGACTTTTGCCTTGAGGAGTTCACCATTTTTGTGCTGCTCTTCTGCAATGCGCCACTGCCGCTCGGTGTTCGCACGCTTCAAGGAGAGGACTGCATGTCCATCGGAAGTCTCTGGTTGAATGACATAGACCAGGACTTTATCGTCGATGTGCAGTTCATTAAAAGAGCCATAGCCGCTGGCAGGCAGCTCTTTGGTGGAGAGGACGCCTTCTGACTTGAGGCCAATATCGACCAGGATCTCGTCCTGGTCAATGCGCACGATCACGCCCTCGACCACATCGCCTCGTTTGATGTTGATGGGAGTGGTTGATGCTGCCAGCAACGCTTCCATCTCATTTTGGTTGAGTTCTTCCACATCTTCTGAGTTCCCGTTCTGAAACTCCTGTGGGTCCATTCCTTCGGTCATCGTTTGTACCCGCCCGCTGTTGTGATTTGCCGCTGGCAATGTCGAAAGGTCGCCGTGCTGCTGTGCTTGCATGGGTAGTAAACCCCCTTCGATCCACGGTTTTTGCCTTGTCCTGGGTTGAAGTGTCCCCATCTGATCTCTCTTCGTCTTCTGATGGTACCATTCCTGTCGTCGAGGAAGTTTCATTATAGCGAACGAGATGGATTATCCTGTATAGCAGGACCTTGGGGAGTGAACCATCGGACCAGGGCTTTTTCGGGGAGAGCTGCGGCGCTTATCGTTTCGGTCTTCTGTACGCTTCTGCGAGACAAGAGGAAAGGTAGACCTTAAATTTGCATTACAGAACGGTGATACGAAACGGTACTTGCGCAAGTTGATACGCGATCGCACAAAGACGATACGCGTCTGAACGTAAGCATACTCCCACTCGATGCTGTAATTATACCAAAAGCTCTCTCCGATTGCAAGACAATACACAACCTTTTCTCGACCTTCATGATTTTTTGATGTTTCATAGTATATCACACTGTGGCAAATGCTCTTGTATGATACAATAGGGAACATGGATGGGCTACAAAAAACTCATATGGATGCTGTGCTGCGCGTCTTGCACGAGCGCTTACTGCGCGTGGAGGATGCGGCTTCTCTCTCTGATCAACTGGAGGGGGAGCAAGCGCAGGCACGTCGGGCGGCAGTGCTGGTACCGGTGTTTGAAGGGAACGGGGAGGTGATGCTGGCCTTTATTCGACGTTCCACGACGTTGCGCGCGCATAGTGGCGAGATCGCTTTCCCAGGAGGGAAGGCAGAGCCGGGCGAGCTGTTTCCTCTGGAGACGGCGCTGCGTGAGGCAGAAGAGGAGATCGGACTGGCGACCGAGGCGGTGGAGGTGCTGGGTCTATTGCCACCTATTTTTACCGTGGTCAGCAACTACCTGATTACTCCCGTTGTTGCCTTCCTTCCGCACGGATTAGGAGAGCTGCGCTTACAGACGAGCGAGGTGGCAGAGGTGCTTGTTGCTCCCCTACGCCGCCTGGCTGATCCGGCTATTGCACATACCGAGCAATGGGTACGAGATGGGCGAGTGCGTACCGTCTACTTCTATAAGTATGATGCTTATCAGATCTGGGGAGCTACCGGGCGTATGCTTGCTGTGCTGTTAGAGCTCGTGAAGGATGTGTAGGACTCTCTACATGTTAGCCTAATAGTCATAGATACCTTGCGAAACGCCAGGAATGGGCTACAATGATAAGTAGTTATATACCGTTGTAGTGCGTTCGTTGTAAGCAGTCTCTTGAGACCTAGTCCGTCTGTAAGTGCCTTTAGTGGAGAAAAGCTGTGACGTTGCCAACTTCTGATGCTCGGTCTGCGCAATCCTTGCCTACCGCTTCCTCTACATCTGCACAATTGCATAAAAACGCCTCCTCCTACTCGATACCGGAGGCTGCTGTCTCTCCTTCTCCTTCCTCTGCGACCACACAGATGGTCACCTCCCCTCAAGGAAAGCCTGGAGCGCAAGGGTATGCGCCAAGAACTGTTTCCGAGCATGCGATTGATTTTGCAACGAACTCATGGGATCTTGCTACTGGCGGGCTGAAGACGCTAACAGCAAAACGTGAATTGCCGATACGTCCTGAGCGTCACCTGACTGAAGTAACGACCGACGCTCCCGCGCTATCACTTCGTACTCGTACCTCATTGACTCGACTTTTCCTGGTGTGCGTCCTCCTTATGCTGATCGGTGGAGCGATTGTAATATTTGTAATGCTTCAACCATAATAGAAGAGGAGAATATCTTCTACCTACGTACACATAACATTCTTTCTCAATTCTATGCTTGCGCTGCTGGTACCCCATGCAAGCTTTGCGCGTGCTGAATCCCTTTAAGGACGGCACGTGCGAGCGTTGCTGCTGCGGCTGCTCCGATCATGCTCACGCGTTGTGCGGCAGTGCTTGGGGGAAGCTGTGCCTGTGTTCTGGTACCAAGTGCCAGGGCGAAGATGGTGTCGCCATCAAACAGGGTATGCGCTGGTCGCGTGACAAGTGCCAGGCCATCATGAGCCATCTGAGCTACTTTGTTCACCTCTTCTTTTGAGAGGGAGGCTGTTGTGGCAACGACGGCAAGTGTTGTGTTGCCAAAAAGGTTCGTTGGTGAAGCTGCTGGCTGCTCTCCCCGCAGAGGAGAACGGGCTCCGGCGACAATGCGCTGTGTCTGTGGATCGAGAATGTCACCAAGTGCATTGACGACGACGAGTGCAGCAACACGAACAGTTTCACTCTCTGTCTCTGTTGCCTGCGTGTCCTCCGCGCCTGACTGCTGAACGGACCCAGACTGCGCCGATCTTTCAAAAGTGTCCAGGGAAGAAGGCAAGAGCAGTTCTGTGCTGGCGGAGCCAAGGCCGCCCTTCATCGCCAGTGCAGGGCCGAAGAGCTTGCCTACAGTTGCACCTGTTCCCGCACCGACGTTTCCCTGGGGAACTGGCCCTGTACTGGCATTTTGACAGGCGCGATAGCCGGAGAGAGCATCGGGGCGTGTGGTAGCGGAGCCGATGGTGAGGTCGAAAATGGCGGCAGCGGGCACGATAGGGACACGGACGACTCCGGTGTCGTAGCCAATATTCCGCTCAGCAAGATAACGCATAACCCCGCTCGCAGCATCCAGTCCAAAGGCACTTCCTCCTGACAGGAGGATAGCGTCTACTCTATCGACGAGAGTCATTGGACGGAGTAGGTCGGTTTCACGTGTCGCCGGCGCGCCTCCACGTACATCAACTCCTCCGACCGCGGGTGTATCGCAAAGCAGAACTGTGCAGCCTGTGGCCGCTAGCACATCTGTTTCGTGCCCTACGCGTAAGCCAGGGATAGCGGTGATATCGTCGTGCATAGCTTTATCCAGAACCATCCTCTTATTACCTTCTTCCTATCCGGTACATTGACAATTGTCAATGTAAAAGTATTATGATATATTTAAGCACAAGCTCTAATACGATCTGGGGTCAGATTATTGTGACGAAAGCGCATTTCGTGTCATCTGTATATTATAACAGAGAGGGAAGTTATGGGGCGTCTCCGTTTCTCTGCTATAATAATGTAAAGACATTTCGTCAATAGGATGACCTATGATGAAAGGAAATTGTCTATTTATGAGTGAACTGCAACGTAAAGGTAAAAAAAGGTTATTTCTATCAGTGGGAGTGGGAATAGTGGTGCTTGCGGCTCTAGTAACGGGTGCATTAGGCATGTTGCGTCCCGCAACGAAATCAGAAGCTGCGGCGAATGCGACGTGGGGAAATGCGGTAGTCCAGTTGAACCCGCAGGCGAAAACTTTGACACTCCGCTACCTGGTTTTCAATGGTCCAAAGAATACACCGCTTATGGTGCACATTCACAATGGAAGCTGCAGCGGTGAATTGCTGTGGATGATTCCTCAAGATGTGCAGACTGACGAAAATGGGATCGCGAGCGGTTCAGCAACGTTTGAGAATGTGGATGCGAAAGAGATCAATCCGAACTGGTATGTCAACGTTCATAATCAGACCATACCCGTAGCCAATGGGAAGAAACTCTCTATTGCTTGTGGGAAGGTAAATGTGCGTAGAATCGTTGGCTATGCACAGCTCGCACCTAATCCTAGCACGATCCCTCCAGCAGATCCAGGGCTGCCCGGCGCTTCCGATGTGTCAGGGAATGCAATTGTGCAAGTGAATCCGCGCGCCAGGACCTTAACGCTCTACTACCAGATTTTCAATGCGCCAAAGAATACACCTTTGATGGTGCATATTCATGAGGGGAGTTGTGGAGGTACGTTGCGCTGGATGATTCCTCAGGATGCACAAACGGATAGCAACGGCAACGTCTTTGGCAAAGCAACGTTTGAGAATGTGGACGCGAAAGAGATCAATCTGAACTGGTATGTCAATGTGCATAATCAATTGATAACCGCGACCAATGGGAAGAAACTCTCCATTGCCTGTGGGCAGGTGAATGGGCATAGTATTATCGGTGATGCACATCTCGCCCCTGATCCAAATGCTGCTCCGCCGGCTCCACAAAACACTCAGAGTGGGAAATAGTTTCAGGAATTTCGGGTAGTATGAGTCATCCCGAATTT
>DAOUDD010000007.1:0-11929 GCA_034431765.1 Ktedonobacteraceae bacterium
ACTATTTGTTGGAATCATTAGAAAAGAGGAAAGAAGTTCTGGATATCTTTCAGTGTAGTTGCATCCCTTGTGAACCCAACGAGACTATTATAGCAGAAGAGCCAACGTCGGGAAATGGAGGAGACTCTTCTTTCCGCATTTCACTTTCTTCAAGAGGAAACGCATGACTCCAGAAGCTACAGCTTATCTCAACGAGGCGCTGGATATAGTCCAGCAAAATGCTCTCAAAAGAGAGCAGGTCAACTGGCGCGAGGTACGACGTGAGCTGTCTGATCTGGTGAAAGAGGCTAAGACTCCCGCAGATACGTATGGAGCCATTGAGATCTCCTTACAACGTCTCAACGACCATCATAGTACTTTCTTGAGCCCAACACAGGTTCAGCAGCGTCGCATTGGTACCGCGAGACGTGTTGGCTTGCGTGCCGTCTATCCCAGTGGTTTTGTCGTAATCGTGTACCCTGAGAGTCCCGCAGCATATGCTGGACTGCGGGTTGGAGATCAGATCGTTCTGTTGAATGGAGCGTTCCCTCATCAGATGACCCGTGAAGCGTTTCGGTATGCACTCGAAGCGGAGCATCTGGATCTGGTCCTGCAGCCCAAAGGGCAATACGGCACTCGTACAGTTTCTTTACAAGCAGCGCTGTATAACGCCCGCAGACTGCCGCAGGGCAAGCGACTGATGCAACACATTGGCTACCTGGATCTGCCAGAACTGCCTGATAGCCCAGAACATAATCAGCTCTATATGGCTCAGGCACAAACGTTGCTTCAAGAGATCGACGATCCATCTATCAATAGATGGGTGCTTGACTTGCGCCGCAATGTTGGTGGCAATATGTGGCCGATGCTGGTTTCGGTTGGCTCGCTTCTTGGGGATGGAGAATGGTGTGCCTTCAGCTCTCCTTCCCAGGAGGTGATCGCATTTTATCGTGAGGGGAGAGCGGGAACCTTTACAGACGGAGAGCTTGCCCACTTTGAACATCCCTATCAGCTCAAAGGAGCGCAGCCAGTAGTGGCGGTGCTCACAAGTCCGGCAACAGCCAGTTCGGGCGAGTTTGTCACCCTGGCCTTTCGAGGCTGCCCACATAGTCGAAGCTTTGGAGAGCCGACCTACGGGGTGCCCACCTCCAATTATCGCTATGAGTTACGTGATGGAGCTGAATTGGTACTCACCGTGAATGTGGGAGTTGACCGAACTGGACACACCTACGACGGGCCTATTTCTCCTGAACACGTTGTCAAAATTGATTGGAGCAGACTCGGTACAGAAGATGATCCTGTGCTGGAAGCTGCAAGAGCATGGCTCCAGGCAGAGGTTGAGTCCCTGGAGCTGTAAAGTAAAGGAGTTAAACCACTTATGGATATGAATGAAGAGCACACACTCCCATTTTCTCAAGAAAATCTGGATGAGAACTTTGATGTAGATATCCGTGTTACTATTGATTCAGATGAGTACGATGAAAGTTCCACAATCACGGATATTATTACACATTCGCTCGCTTGCCTTTAAATTCCTTAAATCAGCAGAAGGAGAGGACAGCAGATTTCAGGGAATAGGAGAATAGGATAAGAATACATCAGTAGTGCAGATATCTCCGGTCTACGAGGTAAATAATTTTTTGCCTTCTATTCTTATTCTACAATTTGCTTTCGCTGAAGAGAGTGTCTAGTGTATTTTGGCAATGTTTAATTAGAGGATGGTCTGATGCGAGCTCTTGCCCTATCAGAATCAGCACCTCTTGATAAGAGCGGTGTGCCTGCATCAGATTTCCTTGTTGCATCTGTTGATCTGCGCGAAGAAGCAAGCAGCGTATAATTGTTTGATAATCTACGGCTAATCCTTGAGAGGGTTCTCCTAATGTGAGGAAGACGTGCTGTAAATAGCGCTGAGCGAGATGTTTCTTTCCTTGAACAAAGTAAAGTTGCCCTAAAATCAGACGACAATGGGTAAGATCAGAAGAATCCAATCCAGGATGGTTCTCATATATTCTAAGAGCCTGCAGAGAGAAAACTTCTGCTTGCTGATACTCCTGCTGTGCGAAAGAAGTAACTCCTAATCTAGTGAGTACAAAAGCAATAGAGGGATGAGAAGGTCGTAATTTTCGCTCAAGGATGGCTAAAGCACGCTTATAAGCATCTTTTGCTTGTGTAAATTGCTTTTCAAAGAAGTAGAGGAGTCCAAGACTTCTATAAATAAATGCCACAAAGAAATGATTCTCTCCTATCGTTGTCTCTGAAAGAGCGAGCGCACGGTGGAAAAACTGTTGCGCGAGATCATACCGCCCTTGCATCAGAGAAATATTTCCCAGCGAATTCAGTGTAAGAATAACTGTGTAATGGTCTACTCCAAGGGATTTCTCCTCGGTCACAAGAGCTCGATGAGCAAACAAGAATGCTTTTCTATACTTTCCCTGGCGAGCGTACAAATTTGCAAGATGCTCAAGAACTTCGGCAACTTCAAGATGATCAGTTCCCCAGACCTTCTCGCGAATCTCTAAAGCTCGCTGAAGGCAACTTTCACCTTGTGTGTAGTGCTTTTCACTTATTGAGAAAACGCCAAGGACATATAGATACAAAGCAGTCGTTGGATGGTCTTTCCCCAGGGTTTGTTCAGCAAGCTCAATAGCCTGGAAGAGCAAGAGGATAGTGTAGGGATCGCTTCCCCAAAACTGCTTGAAGTAGTGTGCGACTCGGTATAAGAATTCCGCAGCTTCCGCTGTAGCAATCTTCCACTCCTTCAGTAAAGCGGCACAAGTCAATGCGTGAGGAAGGCACCGCTGTTGATAAGATTGATTTCCAAAATCATAGGATGAAACATCTGTGTGAGCGGGAAAAACCCGAAGCATCGCCTGAATAATCCGTTCCATCCACAGTTTGCGTCCTCTCTCGTCTATCTCATCTAGAATAATCGCTTGTAAAAGGCGATGAATAGAGAGTGTTCTTGTTTCTGGCTCTCGATGGATCAGTGAATAGCGACGTAATTCTTTCACAGCCGTGTCAAAAGCGAGTGGATTAGTAGAGAGTGATTGCAGCGCCGTACCAAGTGTTTCTCCCGCCTGAGTGATGAACTCTTGGGGAATCGCATCAGCGTGCAAAAAAGCGCAGAGACGGAGCAGATCGGCAGCAAGGGGTGATGCTTGCTCTACCTTTTGTATAGAAAGGCAGAAGGTTGTCGTAACGGACGCAGGGTGCTGATTGCTAAGCTCTCCGCGTGTACTGAGCAAATCTCTTCGACATGCTGCATAACACTCAAGATAATCTGAGAGGCTACATGCCGTCTCTTCAATATAGGCACTTGCTTGATCGAGAGCCAAAGGAAGACCATCAAGTAGATTCACAAGCCGATCTGCCTGTTCACGGACACCAGGGGGAACTGTTTCCAGGGATGAGTCAATGGGAAGCAGTTTGGCCCGCCGGAGAAGAAAAAGTGCTCCCTCTTCCAACGCCATCTTTTGCACATTGATCTGTACTCCCAGGGAACCCGTCATTTGGGAGCGTGTGGTGATCAAAATATATCCCTGGCTGGTATCAGGAAGGACGCTCTGGAGCAATTCTAGATCCTCCACATTGTCAAAAATCAGCAACCAGTTAGCATGATTTTGGAACCAGCGTTTGATCCCTTCCCGTAAGCGATGGTGATCTGAACTATCTTGTTCGGGGAGTTGGAAGAGACGCGCAAGCTTTTGGTAGTCTGCCAGCACGGTTTCAGATGTCTCTGCTCCTACCCAAAGCACAGCCTGATAGTTGTCACGATAACGATATGCATATTCAAGCGCAGTTTGTGTTTTGCCAATCCCACCAAGTCCTGAGAGAATTTGGCGCTGCGTGAGTGCTACCCGTTGCTCATTTTGTAATCTTTCATGAAGCTCACTGAGAAAAGCCTCACGGCCAGTAAAATAGGGATTGCGGATATAAGGAACATACCAAAGAGGGGCTGATGGAGAAACTGTTTGCTGTTGTTCTTCATCCACTACAAAGAGGGCTTCGGGAGTAGTCTGAAGTGCTTCGCAAAGGCGTTCTAAGTAGTATTGCTGAGGGAGAGCCTGATTATGTTCCCAGCGACTAATGCTGCGGGCAGTGGTTCCGATGACTTCAGCCAGTGCTTCCTGTGAGAGTTGGAGGCGAGTTCGTGCTTGAGCTAAACGTTCCCCAAAGGCAACTTTTTGGGAAAGCCGTTTTCTGAAAATATCCATTTTTCTCTCAAAAGTAGAACAAAGAAACTAGACAAGAAAGTGTCTGCTGCTGTCGTGGCATTATACCACATTATACAAGTATCATACACCTATAAGGAATCGTAACAGTTCATCAGCACTTTTCGTGCTCTCAAAAAAGCCTTTCATAGTATCTGCAATTTCAGCTTTAACGTACCTATGAGGCTTGAAAAATTGAGATCATTTGAAACAGTCTAACGAGGTTAGAACATGGTAACGTACAATAGCATTTCCTCTGGCGAACTTCTACAATCTTTTCGTAAACGGAAAAATGGTAGGCAAAAAGAAGCAGTGCTTCCCCTCGGAATTCATTGGCACGTATCTGGAGGATGGGAACGAGGAAATTATCTTCCAGGTGGTATAAGAGGAGTAGGAAAAACTCAAGTGGCTATTGAGTACGCTTATCGCTATCATTTTGACAATATATCAGTTTTCTGGATACATGCAGAAACGTATCACACAATAATGGCTAGCTATCAAGCAACAGCATTTTGCCTTGATTTGCTGAATAAAAAGAGCTTGAGCGTAGTGCCTTCCTTGAGACACGTCTTTCTCAAAGAAGGCTCCTTTGTATCTTTGCTTGCTGCAGCTTAGCGGGAGAGCAACTAGTTGCCCATCGCCTGGGCTATTTCATAGTGCGAATATCCCGTACAAAGAGCGGGGCAACATTGGTGATCAAGCAGAAAACACCGCTGAGGACACACATAGATGCAGGCCCGAGGGAATCTATAAGCAAGCCTCCAACCCCCTGAGCCAGAGGCATCAGCCCAACTGAACCCAGCGTATCAACACTAGAGACCCGCCCGAGTTTCTCTCTGGGAACCCTTTCCTGGATGATAACGAACCAGATGGTATTGAAAAAGGCACTTCCAAAGCCCATCATTGCCATTGCAAGTACTGCCAGAAGAGCCACGCCGCTGTGTGGGAAAGGAACTCCGAGCATAATGATGCCCAGGCAGCTTAAGATCATAGAGAGATACGCCACGAGGCCCCGCCTTTTGATGTGCTTGACTTGCCCGACCAACCACAATGCGATGAAGGCACCAATGGCTGTACCAGAACCCATCAAACCTAATAGCCAGGGACCCTGATGATAGACATTGCTTACCAGCAACGGTAAAGCAAGTCCGGGGATTGCAGAGCCAAAGTTGCCCAGAGAGGAGCTAACGAGGCTGACCCACAACCAGCGCAAGCTGCGAGTATACGCAAATCCCTCGCCCATGTCCGTCATAACACTGCGGAATCTTCTAGGTTGAGAGACACGTCCCGTCTCTAGCGTCGCCGCATCCTTCCTGGCAGCAGGTGCAGCAACATGGTGTTCTGTAAAGGGAACCGAAAGCAATAAAGCTGTTGCGATAAAGAAACTTGCGGCATTCACTGCAAATAACCCCATAGGTGTGATCAGCGAGAGGAGCAAGCCGCCAACCAATGGGCCGAGTAGCTGCGTCACATTGACGCCGATGTCCCAGAGAGCTGTAGCGGAGACGAGATCCTCTTGCTGCACCAGGTCAGGAGTCATGGACATACGTGCTGGACCAAAGAAACCACTGACAATGCCAAAGAGCAGGGATTCGACGATCAAATGCCAGAGCTGGAGCCGTTCTGTAAATCCGATAAGAGCCACGATGAGTACAATGGTACCACGTATACTATCTGACCACAAAACGATGGTCCTGCGTGGGAATCAGTCTGCTGCAACCCCACCGATCAAGACAAACAGCACGCGGGGGATACTCCCAGCGAGCAGCACCAGACCCATGGCTGTGCCTGAGTGGGTCATGAGTAACACTTGCCAGGCGAGAGCGACGGTAAAAACAGTGTTCCCCAGGTTAGAAATCGCCTGCCCGAGCCAGAAAAGCAGGTACGGACGTGATTTAAGTGCACGAGCGAAGTAAAGCTGTTGACTTACAAAAGAAGTCATGAAAAACTCCTCCCATTTTTCAGCGACGGAATACCTTTGTTATGCAAAATTTGCAGGACAGCTAGAGTATTGTATCACAGGTTTTCGTGTAGAGCCTAAAGGTCAGAGGACGTATGAAGTAGATGCTAAACACGCCTTTCCACAACGATATACATATCTTTAGGGTGTATCATAATATCTGGTTTTATTTGTACTTTTTGCTTATTAGCAATATTAATGTTAAAACGAGCAGTGATCAGCAAAATGATCAACATCATCTCGTGCGTTGCCAGGCGCGACCCCGGACATTTGCTGGGTCCACTACCAAAGGGGATATAGCTGCCATGCGGTGGCAACATAGCCATTGCTTCAGCAAGCCAGCGCTCGGGGAGAAATGCCTCTGGATCAGGGAAGACGCTCGCGTCTCGATGCAAATGGTAGAGATCAATCAGGAATGCCTGTCCTGGCTGACATTGATACTCATGCATGGTACACGAATGCGTGACATCGCGTCCTATCTGCCAGATAGGTGGATAGAGGCGCAAAGATTCTTTGATCACGGCTTCCAAGTAAGGGAGCTGTGAGAGCAGTTCAGGCCTCGGTATTCCTTGACCGACGACGGCGTCTCGTTCTTGATACAGTTTTGCGGCCTGTTGAGGCGAAGAAGCGAGTAAGTACCAGACCCAGGAGAGAGCCGCGACAGTGTTCGGTATACCCAGAGGAATCAGGATGAGCAGGTGCATTAACAATTCATCATCGGAGTAGAAATTTCCCTGAACATCGGGGGTATGCATGAAGTGGAAGAGCAGATCCTGTTGGGGATCTGCGGCTTGGCGACGCTGTTGAATGAGCGTTTTCAAAGCTGCGCGTGCTTTTTCCTGGCAGCGTTTGAGACGCAGTGAGGTCGGAGTTGGCAACCATTTGGGGAAAGAGAAAGGGCTATTGACGAAATCCAGACGAGCATGGATATAGGCATCAAATAGCTGCACATACTCCTTGCCTGCAGGGCCAAAGAAATGCTCCAGGACAAGCTCACATATCAAGAGACGCAGCTTCTTCGCCAGTAGAAATTTTTCCCCAATTTCCCATGTATCAAGATGATGATCAATGATTTCCACCATATGATCGTAGTGAGCAGTGATTACCTGCTGATGAAGGCCTTTGTTCAGTTTTGTACGTTGCATACGCCACTCTTGCTTCTCAGCGGAGATATCGATAGTGGTATTATCTATTCCGGGGATACCCGCAGACGGAGAGATGATGGTATCCTGATGAGTACGGAGCAGAAGCTGATCAGAGAGATCAGCATCAGTCGTCATGTAGACAAAATCCTGATACCGTATAGTTTTCCCGTGCTCTCTGAAGCATTTATCAAGGTAGAGCAAGCGATTAGACTCGTATTCAACATAATCACCTATAACAGGTAGATCTGTAAGTTTGTGCGATTTTTCCATGACATAGTGCCCCTTGTATAGACTACAAACTGTTAAAATATGGCAATAGAGCAATAAAATACTATTTTCTAGAATTACTTATTACTCTGATGCCTTTGTACAGTGATGCATGCTGAGAGCAATGCCTTCTGGCGGGTTTCTGGTAAAGTGGCTCACGGTTCGGACAAAAGTGAACACAGAAAGTCTGTCTGTCCAACGATTCAGCATGAAAACGTTGGCTGAATCGTCGGGCAGATTTTTACTGTCTGACGTTTTATAGGAGAACAGGCCATTTTTCAAGAGAAAGGTACGCTACAGTTTTTTATCTATCGTGAAACCAGATGTGCTTAAGAAACAGATAGGTATATTTCTCTTGATTGAAGCAAATTCTCATCTTTTAGCATTAACCGCCACACGGTCCTGACGAATACTGATACATCGTGGGACGTGCAATTCTTGCAAAATTGAGCATCTGAGCTGCTCTCAGTACAACATGTCTTGCCATGAAATTGTTCCACCTTTCTTTCGTGTATCATTTCTTCCAGAGGACGAGTAGAAGTGTTGACCTCACGCTCCCCCTCTTAAAGACTCAATTGGACAGAGGCTGTCCAGTATTGGCGACTCGACAAAATGGGATCAGCAAAACCCCCTGGAGTACTTGTACATAGTAGGACGTTCAAATCGTGCAACCTTAAGCAGTTGCGCCGCTCTCAGTACAACATGTTTTGCCATGAGATTGCCCTTCCTTTCTTTCGTTTCTCGTTCTTTCGAGAGGGCGAGCAGAAGCATTGACCTCACACTTCCGCATTCAAAAACTCAGCTATTCAGAAGCTGTTTTCAAAGCTCGTGTTGGTGACGCTGCAAAATCAACCGCTCCACGTCACTTCGCATACAGGCTCTTAACCCTGACCGCAAGCCACCCCCCCATATTGATACATAGTAGGGCGCGCAATTCTTGCGATGCTGAACATTTTTGCTGCTTTCAGTGTGAAATGTTTGACCATGGGATAGTTCCTCCTTCCTTACTTTCTAGGCACTAAGAAGCTTATATTAAAGCTTCAAAGACAATATAACACAGCTTGGCATTCTTACGTAAGGTCGTTAGGGATCGTTCAAGGGTCGTTCCCAGGAAAAAAGGATCAGCTTGCACGTTTCTCTTGTGGTAAAATAGAAATACATAAATCCTCTTTTCTCTTGAGAGAAATGAAAAGGAGCTATCCCATGAGTAACATCTCTTTACTCCAGCCCAATGATCGGTTACGGCAAGAGCGTACACGCCGCTGTTGGCGTCAGCAAGACCCGGCTGATGAGCTAGGAACCACTGTTTGCACAGTGAAACGATGGGAGCGGGGAAGCCAGTATCCAAGCGCATATTTTCGCATCAAACTTTGTGCGCTCTTCGGCAAAAGTGCTGAGGAATTAGGGTTGATAGATATGAATGAATTGCCAGTTCCGCCTGTTGAAGCAGAAGCGTCAAGCAGAGACCAGACAAGTATATCTTCCAATAACGTTCCTGTGTTGTGGAACATTCCCTATGTACGAAATACCCATTTTACTGGACGCGACGAACTCCTTGATCGACTTGATCAACATTTCTCAGCACAGATGCCTGATGTACCTAGATTCACGCGCCAGGTAGCCATGACGCAACCGCAGGCTATTAAGGGACTTGGCGGCATTGGGAAAACGCAGATTGCGGTTGAATATGCCTATCGCGCACGTGAGAGCGGGCGCTATATGTACGTGTTGTGGGTGAACGCAAGCAACGAAGAAGCTCTTCTCACGGGTTTTGTCACCCTGGCCCAACTTCTTCCTTCCTTTGCAGGAAGCAACGAGGCGAACCAGCAGAAACTGGTGGCAGCGACGAAACGCTGGTTGGAACAGTGTCAGGAGCGCTGGCTACTCATCTTTGACAACGCTGATAATCTTCCCGCTCTCCAGGAGTATCTTCCTCTATCAGGGAACGGAAATATTTTGTTCACCACGCGTTCCCATGCCGTTGGCTCGTTCGCAGTGCCTCTCGACGTGGACACTATGGATCTGACGGAAGGGACGCAGTTCTTGCTCCGTCGAGCACAACGTCTGCATGCCACTGATGAAGAAGTCAATGAGGCCAGGAATATTGTGATTGCCCTAGATGGGTTCCCACTGGCACTTGATCAAGCAGGGGCGTTTATCGAAGAAACGGGCTGTCAATTTAGCGAGTACCTTATGCTTTATCAGCAGCATCGTCATATGCTTCTTGCACGACGTGGCATGCAAACCACAAACTATCCAGATTCGGTAGCAACAACGTGGTCGCTCTCGTTCCAGAAGATCGAGCGGTCCAATCCAGCAGCTGCCGAACTCTTGCGACTATGTGCATTTCTTGCTCCAGATCATATCCCGGAAGAACTGTTGAAAGATGGAGTCCTATATTGGACGCTGCTCCTGCAATCAACAGTGACTGATCTGCTTGCGTTTAATCAGATGATAGAGGACCTGCTCTCTTTTTCCCTGGTGAAGCGCCTGGCAGAAAATCATCTACTGAGTATTCATCGTCTCGTTCAGGCCGTTCAGGTAGATATGATGGGTGCTGAGGAACAACGCCAGTTGGTAGAACGAATTGTTCTCGCGCTCAATGCGCTGTTTCCTCGCGATCCGAAAACAGATATTTCCTCCTGGCCTTCCTGTCTAAGATATCTTGAGCAGGTCCAAGCCTGTGCTCTGCTGATTCAGATGTATGACGTGGTGCTTCCTGAGGCGGCGGATCTGTTAGATCGGACAGGAACGTATCTCTCTGAACATGCGTCGTATGCGCTTGCTGAAACGCTCTATCAGCAAGCGCTGGCAATCCGTGAACATCGGGGAGAATTACATCGTCCTGAGAGTGCAATCACCCTGCTCAGTCTAGGCATCCTCAACGGACGACAAGGGAAGTATGAGCAAGCTGAAATGTTCTATCGGCGAGCATTGGAAATCCGTGAGCAACAATTGGGGACGCATCACCCTGAGATCGCAAGAGTTCTAAACAATTTGGGCATCCTCTATGCAGAACAGGAACAGTATGAACAAGCCCTATCATTGTATCAACGGGCGCTCTCTATCTATGAGCAACAGTTGGGTTCGCACCATCTTCAGACCGCAAGAGTCCTGGACAATCTAGGCATCCTCTATGCAGAACAGGGACAGTATGAAATGGCTGAGTTATTGTACCAACGGGCGCTAGCGATCTGCGAGCAGCAATTGGGATCATATCATCCTGAGACAGCTCTCGTTCTGAACAATTTGGGAGGACTCTATCGACAGCAAAAAAGGTATGAACTGGTTGAGTCATTGTATCAACAGGCACTCTCTATCTATGAACAACAATTGGGGCTTCATCATCCAGATACAGCTGTCAGTCTACACAATCTAGGAGAACTTTATCGACTGCAAAAAAAGTATGAACAGGCGGAGCTATTTTTACACCGAGCACTGGCGGTCTATGAGCAACAGTTGGAGCGACATCCTCTGACTGCTGAGTGCCTGAGCAATCTGGGACTTCTCTCTACTGCTCAGGAGAGGTATGAACAGGCGGAGTCTTTTTTTGCGCGAGCACTGGCGATTCAGGAACAGATCTTAACGACGAATCATCCACATCTTGCCGAGACCTTGTATGGATTGGATTGCTTGTACGAAAGGCAAGGCGACCTGCGGAAAGCAGCGGACTTGTATCAACGGGCGCTTCATATTCGTAAGCAGGTGTATGGCCTAGAGCATCCTCACACAATTGAGATGCACGAGAGCTTGTCTACTGTGCGAGAGCAGATAAGCAACACTGAGAAGGAGAAGTAGAGCGAAGTAAAAGCTCCTACCCTGATTGTGATGGGTGCAAAAGATTCTGATTTCCCTGACACAGTGAACGAGGCCAAATATATCAGGAAGAAACTGAGCAGTTCATCTCGTACTGAGATACAGATCATTGAAGGAGCCGGACACTATCCACACACTGAAATGCCTGAAAAGGTTCAATCTGTTGTGATCTCTTTTTTGCAACAAGTTAAGGATCAGATCCATCATGATGCGTAAAGTCGGTTTAGATGAAAAGACTGTCATGCAGGCGGCAGCAGATCTTGCAGATACGGAAGGTCTCGAGGAGCTTACTCTTGCCACGCGTGCTTCTCTGCTTAGCATCCGTACTCCAACGCTCTATCACTACGTCAATGGCTTGCAGGGCTTTTCGAGCCGCCCTGGAAGCCAGGCGTGAAGCGTCAGGATCAGGTCAACGCAATTGACATCTACCTGCGTGACGAGGCCACGCCCTTCGAGCTTGAGCAAACAGCCGCCCTCTTCGAGCACGCTCCACAGCGCCTCACCGCGCGAGAGAAGCACGACTGGCTGCGCGGCCTGCACAACGTCGTCCT
>DAOUDD010000008.1:0-13129 GCA_034431765.1 Ktedonobacteraceae bacterium
CGGGGATGTAGAGCAGAATGGTGTACTCCTGCGTCCCTTCCATGCGGCTGTGTACGTAGGCAAGCGGATTGTTGAAATCGTGCGAGATATGTTTATAGAACTCGTTATACTCGTCCTCGCTGATCTCACCGCGTGAACGAGTCCAGAGAGCAGAAGCTTTGTTGACGACCTCTTCCTCGTCCTTTGGCTCCTCACCCTCCTTCGGCTCCTGCTCCACCTTCATCACAATTGGCAGCATGATGTGGTCGGAGTACTTGCGAATGATTGAGCGTAGGCGGTAGCCACTGAGCAGTTCATCCTCGCCCTCGCGCAGGTGCAGCGTGACCTCGGTGCCACGAGCAGGCTTGTCAATCGTCTCCAGCGTATACTCGCCCTGCCCATCCGACTCCCACAGCACACCATGCTCGGCAGAGAGACCGGCGCGTCGTGTGCGCACTGTGACGTGGTCGGCAACGACGAACGAGGAGTAGAAGCCGACACCAAACTGACCGATCAGGTTAGCGTCCTTCTGCTGGTCGCCTGTCAACGATTGGAAGAACTCGCGCGTCCCCGACTTGGCAATTGTGCCGAGGTTAGTCACGACATCCTCGCGCGACATACCGATGCCATTGTCGCTGACAGTAATGGTACGCGCATCCTTATCATAGGAGACACGGATCTTGAAATCGGTATCCGACTCATACAGCGATGAATCCGAGAGCGCATCGAAGCGCAGGTGGTCAATCGCGTCAGAAGCGTTAGAGATCAATTCACGCAAAAATATCTCTTTATTGCTATAAAGCGAGTGGATCATCAGATCCAGTAATTGTTTGACTTCCGCCTGGAAGCCAAGCGTCTCTTTGTGAATTTCGGTTGTCATCTAAACATTTCCTCCCTGACACTCATGCTATGTATAAAGCATCTTTCACCCGTTACTCTACCAAATTTCCAATCTTTTTTCAACCGTCAGCCGCAAGCGCTCTACCTCGCCCTGCGCACATGCGGATTCAACGACGCAGCAACCGCTAACAGCAGCATTACAGCCGCACCAAACAGCACTGCAACCTCAGCCCCGAAGCCCTGAATTAGAATACCTGTAAGCGCTGCCCCCAACGGCTGACCCCCGAAGGCAACAAGACGAAAGACGCTATTGACTCGTCCCTGCAACTCGTCAGGAATCAGTGCGATCCGATAGCTCATCTGCACAACGTTGTAGATTGGAGATGTAAAAAATATCGCAGCGGTGATAATACCGAGAAAGGCTACGTTAGGTGCGATACTATACAAAGGGGTAAATAGAGCGGTGATCCATATTGTTGTGAGAATCACCTGCGCGAAGCTAAATCTGCGCTGAATAGAAGTAGCAATCAGCGAGCCGAAAATACCGCCGATTCCCCCGATTGTAAATATAAGACCGATCAGAAAGGATGAGGCATGCTGCTGCTGCGCGATCACGATCACAGCCAGCACCAGGCCCGAAAAGACGAAGTTACTGCCACCCGTGAGCAAGGCCATGAAGCGCACCAGCTTCTGCCCCCACAACCAGCTCAGCCCCTCTGAGATCTCGGCCCATAGCTTGCGCGCGGGAAGACTCCTCTCATCCTGGAAGCGTGTCTTAATAAAGAAGAGTGAAAGGACCGAGAACGTGTACGAGAGCGCATCGACCAGGAAGGGAAATGCACGCCCCAGGCTATACAGGATACCACCAAGTGGTGGACCAAGCAGTGTTGTCACACCGTCCGTTGCCTGATTCTGTGCGTTCGCAGCCGCTAATTGCTCTTTTGTCACAACCTTTGCTAGACAGGCAATTTCGGCAATATTAAAGAAGACGAACAGCGTTCCCTCTATTAGCGAGACGAGATACAGTTGCAGCGTTGTCAGGACACCAAAAACCAGCGCAATTGCGATACTCCCCAGGCTGATAGCGCGACCCACATCACACACAATCATCACACGCTTGCGATCCCAGCGATCCAGCAGTGCACCGGCAGGAAGGCTGAAGAGCAGATATGGGAGCGCGCGTAGAGCGGCAGCAAAGCCCGCCTGTGCAGGCGAGTTCGTCAGCGCTAGTATCAGGAGTGGAAAGGCAAGTTGTGACACCTGCGTCCCTGTCGAAGAGACAATCTGCCCGCTCCACAGCAGCATATAATCGGAATTGCGCCATAGTGCCGGCCCACGCATTCGACCGTGCTCCCCTTTTCCCGTAGATTCGTGCATAAGAAACCTCTGTTAAACTATAAAGAGCAACTATATATCATGAATGTAATATGTGTAGAGAGAGCACTTACGACTTCGTTGGGAACATCCCTCGTGCTTCGGCGTTCTGGCGAGGGGCGGTGTCTTCAGAGCGCCCACTATGTTCGATTTCCTCCCCACTCGCCTCCCTTCTCACGAGTACGCTTGCCTCGCGCCTCAATCGTTCATCTTGCACCCATGCCCCTTTAGTCTGACTCCTTTGGATCACCCTGCATATACGCTGGCGACAGGAAGAAAGCCGTAAAGAGGCTACAGACCTGGCCTTGTGGATTGGGCGTTTCAGCGATAAAGTCTTCGACCAACTGATTCACACGCTCCTGGTACACCTTCAAACGCTCCACAGAGAGACGATTACGTGGAAAGGAAGTATTATAAACTCCATCTTCATGATAGGTTTGAAGTGTCTCTGCAAGATCATCACGCAGACGATTCACAAAATGGAGCGAGGTGGAATGCTCACCACGCACCTCGTCTGGAAACTCGAAGTCGAAGATGCGCGCAGTACGCGTGTAGTAGCTGGCGACGATTCCCTTGACAAGGCGTTTCGCTACTACCTGCGCCAGCCCTACCGCCTCCAACACATGCAGATGGTGCCCGATTGCTCCAGGTGTGAGGCCCAGCCGCTCCGCGATCTGCTTCGCTGTCGCAGGCTGATGCAGGATCACACCTAGAATGCGCGATCGCACCGGCTCTCCCAGCGCTTTGAGTTGCTGAGCCGTATTCACGACCAGACGCAGAGGCAGCCCTGGCATCTCCACCGGCACATCCTCCGGCAAAACTGGAAGAGTTTCAGCATCAATTCTTGAGTCTGAGGTAGACATAACATGATTCCTTTTTCATATAAATCCAAACAAATTTAACACGTTCTGATCTTTCTCATCATGCTAAATTTATAGTATGAAAAGAACATTCTGTCAAGGGTATCTGTATTGTACTTACAGCAATTTTTTTGAAGAAGGCATGAGAAAGGCATGAAGAAGGCATGAAAAAGATATAGACGTGAGCGCGAAGGGATTCTACACTGAAATAAGTTGAACGAAATCAGTTTCTCAAGTGGAGGATTTCTTTCTGGAGGTACTTTCTCTCATGCAGCGTCTGCGTTCTTTACTTCTCCTTCTAACTGACAAGCATAGTGTACCGGCCCTGGTCGCGTACATTTCTGTCTTGCTTTTACTTACAATCAGTTCTTTTTTCGCAGTTACAATGATATTATCGCGCTCGCCACAGGCTCATGCAGACCCACACAAACTGCAAGTGGCTGACTCAATGGAATTGCAAGCTCTGGATCAGGTGACGGATGCAGCATACGGGACAGATGGCAATTATGTCCCGAATAGCTGGGGGGTACATAAGACGCGCTTTGTACGCACATCGACAGATGACCTCTTTACCTTCTACATTGACGCGGGTTCAGGACCAGATGCACACCATCACCACGTCTGGCACTTGATGCATAAAGCGCCTGGATCTCAGTGGCAAGAGATTCAAAATGGTGATGGCGGGCAGGAGCCAATTAACATTCTGCGTGGCCCGCATGACGAGATTCATGTGCTGGCCTGGCCCGCTACTAATGGCGTCCTTGAGGATATCGAAACAACTGATCTGGGCAAGACTTTCACAGTCACAAAGGTGCCGGGCGATTGGATCAAGGATCAGGGGTACGCAGGCGCTACGATCAACACGCTCGGCAATATCGTCGTTTTCCAGACCGGCGACGACCAACCCGGCATGCTCTACTGGGCCTTCTATAATGCAGGTGCAAAGAGCTGGAAATTTCATACCTCCCAGCTCGATACATATCGTTTCACCTACAACATTGCCTTCTTAAGCGATAGCAACGACCTCTCTCTGGTCGGCATGCGTGACGTGCTCCGTGAGGAGCTAGGCTATCCCACCGCCGATCACTTTGATTATATCTTCAACCGAGTCAGCTTCTTTGAGCTTGGCAATGTCGATACTCCTCAGGTAAAGCAGACCGTTATTGCCACGGTCGAGCCCAGGAACAATAACGACGCCGATGTTGCCTATGTCAGCGATGCTTACGTTGACACAAAGGGCAGGATGCACGTTCTCTATAGCAATCAGTATGAGGGAGTTCACCATGCGATCCTTGAGAATGGGCAGGTGACAAAAGATGTTCTGCTCAAAGCGATCCCGAATTTGAACGATCCAAATAACAAGGCGAGAATTATTCAGGACACGCAAGGCCACTTCTACATTCTGAACATTGGTGCCCACGGAAGCTTCACGATCTATCCAGGAGCAGCAAACGATAGTGATGGCACTCAGTTCGCGCCAGTGATTACAGTGGACAACTCACAGTTCCCCGGTTGTCTTGATGCCGATTTCTGTCACTCTCCGACCTTTACAGAGCCTCGTAGTGGCAATCCACTCTCCGACACGCTCGACGGCACCTATGGGAACCATCAGCAGGAGATCTACTTCCGCATCCAGTTACCGACACGCCCGACGCCAACACCAACCACAACGGTAACCAACACGCCAACGCAATCACCGACACCTACGACACCTACGCCCACAGTGCAACCAACATCCACGTCAACGGCGACACCCATGCCAAGCAGGACGCCGAACGCAACACAGACACCTCAACCACCTCAGCCTACCCCGACTCCTTCTCCTCCAGCTAGCACTTTCTACTCCTTTGAGGATGGAGGGACCGATGGTTGGACGTTAGATTATCCTGGTAGTTCGTCTGATAGCCTGCAGAATAGCACAAATGTTGCTTCCGATGGCAGCCACTCGCTCAAAACAGTTATCAAGAATGTGAACCCCGACAAGCACGTGCTGGTGGTGCTCAATACCTGGTCATCCTCAAGCGCTCCGCCAATGCCTGGCGCGGGCAAAACGATCAGCGCCATGGTCTACGTCCCCGCCAACTCGCCCGACGCAACCGGTAGCATCGTCGTAGAGGACACGGCCACAAATCAATTCTCGCAGCCGCACCAGACACTACAGAAAGGACAGTGGAACCGGCTCAGCTACACCGTGCCCTCCGACATCAGCGGTCCCATCATAGAGTATGGTATCGGCATCAGCTTCCCCAATAGCAGTTCACAAAACCTGACCGCCTACATCGACGGCGTAAGCTGGTGACGCGCCTCATGAACGTTGACACTAAGTTGTATGAGGAGGTTTCTATGGGAACCTCCTCATACGGCGTGGTGACACCAATGCTCGCTATCGGCTCAGAATGCGCCAAAACGGGAGCGCTTAATCTAGCCGTTGCTGCAAAAACCCAATGGTACGCTGCCAGGCAAGGTGAGCAGCTTCGGCGTTGTACTCTGGGCGATTCTCTTCGACAAACCAATGATGAGTTCCTGGATACACGTAAAACGTGGCGTCCCTGCCAAAGGAGTGGAGGAAGTGCTCAAATTGACGGACCTGTGCAATTGGTTCAAAATCGTCTAGCTTGAAATTCTCGTAATTCGCCCATTGTGCTCTCCTTAAAAACCAGAAAATAATGCGTTGCAAGAAGCAGAGACCGCCTGTTTTGTTATGTACACCATTGTCTCAAACTTCCTCGTTGTGTTCAGAAAAACCATGAACATCGTTCCTCCCAGCTTCTCTTGCTAACTTTCGGTATACCGTGCCGTACAGCAACCCATTCTCTTCGGTATAGACAAAAATGGTAAAAGGTATTGGGTCTAGCGGTTGATAAGCGCTTCGATACTGACGATTTTGTGCTCTTCGATTCTACAACCATTCCCTTTGCGATCACACAAGCTGCTACGAGTCTGGATCAGGCTATACAGCCAGGATGGGGAGTTGCGTTGTGGATTGATTGCGATCATGTGGATGAGTTGTATGCGAAGTTAGTAGCGCGAGGTACTACGATTATCACAGCACCCGAAAATAGCCTGTTCGGGCGCAAGGTTGTTTTTGCTGACCCCGATGGGTATCGGATTACGGCGAATGAGAACCCATGGGATCAGTTTCCTTTAGGAGGTAGGCGTTAGTGACGTGCAGGGAGTGGGTCGTCCTCATGTTCGCTCGCTCCCTGCACGCCAATCTGTTCTTTAAAAATGGCAGAACTTTACGATGGAATGTGTGTGAGAAGCTGGCGAGCTTCTGCCTCATCGTTGATCGCCATAAGTTGACGGGACACCCTATACAGTTCCGTGATGGTGTTTGTGGAAGCTGTATAGCGTTGGGCAAGCTCCAGCAAATGCGGGAAGCGCGCCTGGGTAAGATCAACAATGGTACTTTTCAACGTGTCGAGCTTACCCTCTGTCAGTCCCTGTGCCTTGCCCTCTGTCAGTCCTTGGGCCTTGCCTTCGAGCCGTTCGCGTGTCGCGAACTCGATGACATCCGGGTTAGTCTGAATAAGTTCATCGTACTGATACTGCATTTTGAGTTCCTCCCATACCTCTTGTTTGTCTTGCTCTCTCATCGTATGCGACCTCTTCAGAAACGTGCCGAAACGAGTCAGGTGGGGACCAAGCTGTGCCTTTGTGGGATAATGCTGTGCCATCTCGTGCAAGACCTGTTTGAGCAGCGTTGCCGTCGCTCCCTGCATCGCTGGGAGTAGCGTATAGAGGCAGACAGAGTGCCTCTTGACGAACGACTCGGCCTCCATCTTCCACAGACAAAGGACTCTGTGATACAGTATGCCGAGAGGTTCATCAGCGATGGTGACCTGATAGGGCGCGGGCTGAATCTGCTGGCCTTCAAAGAGATAGAGCACCACCGAGATCACTGGCAGCCTATATTTAGCGTGCAGGCCAGTGAAATATTGGAACAGACGGCGTTCCATCTCTTTATCAAAGTTCGTTTGCAGCTCCATGTGCAGAAGCGCTTGCTCTCCCTTGTACCGTATATAGTATACAAGATCGGCCCGTAACTGCGACCGGTCAATTTCGGTGTTTTCGCTGCCCTCCACTTCTATCCCAGGTAGGACGAGTGGGATAATGTCAGCGGCCTCGGAGCCGAAGAGTGCCTTGAGAGTGATATCATAGTGCTGTTTCTGCTGCTTTTCATGCTGCACAAGTTCTTACCTTCCCTCCCCACGTATTTTGTAAAAGGCACTATAACATAGCTTTTTATGTAATGCAAGCAAACGTACATACGATTGAGAGCCCTTTGGTTGGTCTACATGTGTAAAATGGGAGAGCGGAGGTGGAGGAAATGTGAGAGGTCGAAGATATCATTTGAAATGAGAAAAAATAGTCAAGGTTTTAGAAAATTTGCCTTCTTGCCTTATGTTTAGATTGTATAAAGTTGTTAGAAGCGTAAACTTGAACATAAGTTAGCTGAGAGTACTTTTTATGTGTTATAATTTTGTGGAACGATAAGACACATATAGTGAGGCTTTCTGAATGCGCGTGAGGACACATTGTTGTGGATTGGCACGTTGTGTTGTGTGGTAGCCGATAGAAAAACGAGAAAGTAGGGGATGATATCATGCTGAATCCTGCGGAAAATCCGGCCAGTTCTCTTGACACGCTCAAAGCTTTTGCCCAGAGAGATAGGCTTGAGCCGCCTGGGTTCTATCGCACGGCACTTGAGAACGTTGTCGAGGTGTTGTCTCAGCAAGGGAGCTTGCCTCACATACAGGATTTGCCGTCTATCATTATTCCTGATCTACATGCTCGTCGAGCAATGCTGGCAGATATTCTCAGTGCTCGGATTGCTCAAAGCGCCTCTGTCTTTGAACTTTTACAGCAAGGGCGTATCAATGTGGTGTGTGTTGGTGATATTGTGCATTCGGAGGAGCGTTCCGATTGGGTGATCAATCTAGATGGAGAGTGGACAGATGAGCTGTTGGATAAAGAGATGGTTCGTTCGTTGGGAGCGGGGGCGATGATCATGTATCTGAAGCTGCAATTTCCTGACCACTTCTACTGTCTACGTGGGAATCATGATGACATAGCGGGCGAATTGGGGACATTCAGAAAGTTTGTTGGGATACGACGTGACCAGAAGGATGACGTCGTGTTTGTTGATGGTCATCCTGTCTTAACCAGTGACAAAGGAGAACCTGAGCTTGTCAGAGAGTGGTTGCTCGGCCGAGAGGAATGGGGGCAAGGGTTTTTAGACGCCTGGGCACGGTTTGAGCAAACGCTTCCTCTATTACTGCAAGGGAGCTATTTTGTGGTCAGCCACACACTCCCCCAAATCCCCCTCTCTGAAGAGGCGATTCGCGATCCAAATCGACCGAAGGAGATTACGCTGGAACTGACGACACAGCGAGGGATTGATAGCAGTGCAATTATTGGAACGCTGGAGAATCTGAAAATTCAAGATGTTGTGCAGCGCTGGTTTTACGGGCATAGTATTGTCCCACAGGATAAGAACGATGGCAGATATGAGGAAAACCTGGATGGCCTTGTAGTTCGCCTCAATAACTCAAAGAAATATGTCTTTGCCAATGTGCCATCTTCAAGTGACGAGCGTCGCTTTGATCCTATGAAAGATGTATATATTAAGGCACCGACAGACGACGATTGGGACCTCGCGCCATCTTCTCTATACAGGTCGGAAAAGGAGCGAAAGTAAAGCAGTAGCAAAAGGGCTATAAATATGCTGATCGCAGGACAGAACGTATGATCTTACCAACCCTGAAGCATGTCCCTTCTTGCTTTACTACGCGTTTGACAGAGATACTTGAAGGACCCTTTGATGACGACGGTGCTCTACACCGCGCATATGCCTTTGCCCAACTAACTCAGGAAGCCATTCAATTAGCAAAAAGACCTTGAAAGAAAATAGACACCCTGAAGTCTTGACTTAAAGTGCTCAAGGTAATGTATACTACATCTATGGTAACTGATATAGAAACGAAAGCACCTCGCCAGTTCACGCTCCAAGAAGTGGTCCAGAGAAGCGGGCTGAGCGAACATACACTCCGCTACTATGAGCGCATTGGCTTACTCGATCACGTGAAGCGCGATAATAGTAGTGGTCATCGCAGATATACTGCCGAGGATGTCCAGAATATCGAGATGTTAGCTTGCCTACGGACAACCGGTATGTCAATCGATGCGATGAGGACGTATTTCGCTCTTCTCAAAGATGGGAAAGCGGCGGCTGATCAACAGCTTGCCCTTTTTGAGGCGCAGAAACAAGCTCTGGAGCACGAGTTGGCCCAGAAGCAGGAGCATCTGCGCTACCTGGAGCACAAGGTTGCGTTCTGGAAAGCTGTGCAGAGCGGCGACGACGCAAAGGTGCAAGAGATAAGTGAGATCACTGCTGGTCTGGCAAAGCAGATTATCCAGGAAAAGTAAGTGCTTATCGGGAAACCCGAGTGTGAAGCACGAGCCGCGATACACTCCTTGCACAAATCCGAGCGAAGCTAGCTCTGCGAAGGGCGTCCGTTTGTGTCTACCAAGAGAAGCGGCGTCCGTTTTCGCATAAGATCTAAGTTGTATCTTTGCAAGAAATGCAAAAGTCGTTCAAAAATAAGAAATTTATTTTTGAACGACTTTTTTTGTTAGAAAATGTACGTGGCACAGCCGACCTGGATGCCGGAGCCGACGCTGATAATGAGGGCAAGGTCTCCAGGTTGGACATTCATGTGCTGGCGAACATGTTGCAGGGTGTAGGCAAGCGCGTTGGTCGAGAGGTCGTGCTCAGGGTGGAGATCGACCATTCTGTCGGACGTGACCTGCAGGGCCTGGCAGAGTTCGCTGAAGAAGGCGGGCGAGACCTGCGGCGGGAGGATGACGCGGATCTGGGAGAGATCCAGGCCCTCACATTGCAGGAATTCATCGACGGTGGCGCGGATGCACGGGATGTAGTAGCTCTCCAGGCACGGGTCGCGGCGAATCTGGAGCACGCTTTTGCCGTGGCGCGTCATCGAGTTGGTCTGAATCGCCTCGCTGTAATCGGGGAAGCTCTTGAAAAGGAAGCTGTCGAAGCCGGTTGAGCCGTCGGGGCTGGCATCGAGGAAGAGGGCTGAGCCGGTCTCTTCGATGCCCAGCAGGTTCTCGGGCCAGAGTTCGCGGTTATTCTCAAGCTCGGATGTGACGATGAGGGCGTTGTTCGCCTTGCCAGCCTGGATCATCGTGATCGCCGCATGACAGGCGGTGAGTGTGCCGAGGCCGCCGTTGAGAATATCGAGGGCGAACGTTTTCTTCTGCTGCTGCGTGTCGATATCGACGTTAATGTCGAGCACGCCGGCGACGAGGGCCGCGACGGCTGGCTCACAGATGAAGCGGTCGCGGTAGATACCAGAGTAGAGCAGCAGGTCGGTCTCATCCCGTTGATATGTGGAGGCGCTGAAGCAGTTCTCGGCGGCGATGCGGATCAGTTCCAATGTTTTGGGCGATGATTGGACTGTTGGGCGGAGCTGTGCGCCCGGTGGGACGGTGCCGATGCTTTCGACACGGATGCGGGGACGTGATGAATTGTTGGGAGGTGTCCAAGTACGCGAGGAATTTTGGGGGGACGATGAATCGCGGCGGGACGATGAATCGTGGGGAGGCGATGAATCGCGGCGGACGCGATGAATCGGGTCCCTATTTTCGCCCAATGAATTGGGGGAAACGGGCGAAAGCCCGTTTATGGTGTTTTGGGGCGACCTGTTGAGAGGAGAAGGGTCTAGATGGGATGATGTGTCTTTGGGTTGTATTTTTTGTGGGGTGTATTCGCCAGCCTCACGTTTACGGATGCGTTCCGGGAGATCGTCGAAGGTGTAGAGGAGGGTGCCGATGGTTGCGCCGGAGCCGGTGATGCCGAAGATGACGTTGTCGCCGTTGGAGATGTGTCCGTTGCGGATGTTGTCCATTACGGCGATCATGTGGGTGGTGGAGGCGGTGTTGCCACGCTCGGCAATGTTGTTGATCACATTCTCCTGGCTACACACCTCGGCTCCGAAATATTTGTTAAAGGCACGCGCAACATCCTGAATCGTCGTTTTTGAAGTCTGGTGTACAATAATGTGTTTGAAGGCGTCGTGTGCCCACTGCGCGCGGTCAATGATATAGCCGGCGTGCGAGATGGCCTGCTTCATGTTGACGGTGGAGACCTGCACAGCGTCGGTATACATGATTGCACCGCCATGCTCGCGGTCTGTGACAACGCCGATACAGGCCTCGCTGTAGTGGCCGAGGGTATACATCTCGAACTCGTGCGTACCGATCTGTTTGTCCTCGGTGAGTTCAAGGATCATCGCGGCACCACCATCACCAACGGTTAAGCAGGCGAGGCGCGAGTCCATGTAGTCCTCGATCTCTTTCTGAGCTGTCATTGCCAGGTGACTGATGTATTCGCCGCTGACAACGAGGGCGCGGCGTGCTCTACCGGTTTTGAGGTAGGCGTCGGCAACGTACATGCCGGTGAAGAGGCTGGTGCAGGCATTGGAGATATCGAAGGCAAGCGCATTGCTGAAGCCAAAGTAGCGTTTGAGCTGGATCGATTGGTTCGGCTCAAACCAGAACTCCGGCCCTGTATTAGCACTATTGCCGCGCGAGATGCTGCAACTGATCAGTAGATCGATATCCTGTGGGTTGTAGCGTGAGTTGGCGAGGCACTCGGCAACCGCTCGTTTAGCGATGTCGATGGCAAACTCCTTCTCCCCCACCACGCGGCGGTTTTTGATACCGGTCAGGCGCGACATGGGGAAGCGCAACGGCTTGACACAACCCTGCACAAGTTCCTCGCTGGAAACGATTTTCTCTGGTAGATAGGTGCCCAGGCTCTCAATGAGCAGGTGAGCCTGTCTAAGTTCAGAGAGTTCGGGCGAGTCAAGCTGGGGAGCAGACTGCATAGGAGCAGTTGCCTCTGTTGAGGCGATCGCTGTATCTGCTGGAGCAGATGCTTGGGCTTCAGCGTTGAGTGAGCTAGTTTGCTGCGCGTCGATAGCGCTGGCGAGTTCCGCGATTGTCTGGTGCTCAAAGAGCATTTCAAGCTTGAGCGGGAGACCCGCAGCGTTGGCTTTGGAGATCAGATCAAGGCTTTGCAGGGAGCCACCACCGAGGTCAAAGTAGTTGTCGTTGCGACCAACCCTATCCAGATCGAGCACCTCGGTCCAGATCCCTGCAAGCGTCTGCTCGGTGGGAGTCGTGGGAGCAACAAAGGCACTCTCTAACTCAGGGCGCGTGCTATCAGGGACGGGAAGTGCCTTACGATCAACCTTACCATTCGGGCTGAGCGGGAGCGCGTCAAGAAAGAGAAAGACGGCAGGCAGCATGTAGGATGGAAGTTTCTGCCTGAGAGCATTGCGCAGCTCTTCGATGCTCGGCTGTACCGTACCAGGGCGAGCGACCAGATAGGCAACGAGACGCTTGTTGCCCGGCGTGTCCTCGCGGGCAACTACGGTAACGTCCTCTATCGAGGGATGAGCACGCAGCTCGGCCTCGATCTCGCCAAGCTCAATGCGGAAACCATGCAGCTTGACCTGGGAGTCGATACGTCCGAGAAACTCAATAGCCCCGTCGGGACGGTAACGTGCAAGATCACCAGTTTTGAAAAGCTGTGCCCGCTCTACCTGATCATCCGGGCTGAAGGGATCACGAATGAACTTCTCGGCCGTCAGTTCGGGGCGGTTGTTGTAACCGCGCGCTACGCCCACACCGCCGATGTAAAGTTCGCCAGTCACGCCGACTGGCACAGGTTGCAGAGCCGGATTGAGGATGTAGAGATGCGTATTGGCAATCGGGTAGCCGATGGGCGGGTTGCTCTTTTGCGTGTCATCACGAGTGCATTCCCAGTGCGTCACGTCGATAGCAGCCTCGGTGGGGCCATAGAGATTATGCAGTTCGACGCGATCGGGAAACTGAGCAAAGAAGCGCTGCTGCTGCTCAAGCGTCAGGGCCTCGCCGCTACAGACAACATGGCGCAGGCTTTTGCAACGCTCATTCAGGTTCGCTTCGAGCAGAAAGGCTTGCAGCATGGAAGGGACGAAGTGCAGGGTGGTGACCTTCTGGCTAGC
>DAOUDD010000009.1:0-10847 GCA_034431765.1 Ktedonobacteraceae bacterium
ACGTGCCACCGACACGCGGGAGGGCGCAAAGAGCACGAGGCCCTCCCCTACCCGCTTCTTCCAAAAAAACCTCTACCTGAAAGGCGCGGCGTGTCCCGCTCCTGTGCTGGCTTGAGCGGAACACGCCACGCTTCCTACACGGCCAACATTCGCACGAAGTGAAATGTATTGGCGACAAGCACGCTCCTTACGCGGCCACTATTCCAGCCTTAACAGTATCACCCACACCCATCTATCTGGCCTCCTCCAACGTATAGAACATAGAGCGCAAAAGCGAGAGCATGTTCTGAAGGAGCACAATTATATGATTGCACAACAGGTTGTACCCGGCGTCTACAGCATCCCTATCGGCCCCGTCAACGCCTACCTCATCGACGCACACGACGATCTCACCCTCATCGACACCGGACTCCCCGATAGGGGAGCAAAGGTGATTCTACAGGCGCTTCAGGAACTCGGGAAGAAACCAGAAGACATCGGGCATGTCCTGGTGACACACTGCCACGCCGATCACTCTGGTGGTCTGGCAGCCCTTAAAACCGCCACCCGCTCTCAAGCCTACATGCACCCCGCAGACGCTCAGCTCGTCCGCGAGGGGAAAGCCACCCGCCCCACCTTCACCGCCGGACCCGGACTCTTCAACCAGATCTTCTTTCGCCTGGTTGTAGCACGTGCCGGCAATATTGGCATCGAACCAGCAGCCATTGAGCACGAAGTTCTCGACGGCGACGAGCTTGCCGCATCAGGACGCATCCAGGCGGTCCACATCCCCGGTCACTGCGCCGGCCAGCTCGCCTTCCTCTGGCCCGAACAGGGTGGCGTCCTCTTCGCAGCCGACGCCGCCGGCCATATGATGGGCAACTTGGGCTGGAGCATCGGCTACGAAGACCTCGCCGAGGGCAAACGCAGCCTGGCAAAACTCGCCTCCCTCGACTTCCAGGTTGCCTGCTTCGGCCACGGCACCCCCATCCTCCACAACGCCGCCCAAGAGTTTCACAAAAAATGGGGCCAGCAACTCACCCAACAGACTACTGCTCAACACTAGCACAACGTCGAACGTCCAACAAGCACACTAACCCTATGAGCTTGTTTGTTCCAGCACGAATAGGTGCGTGATCTGCTCATGTGGGTTGCTGATCGAGAGTGCCAAAGCCGAGGTGCTGCCTGCCTCCCTGCCCTGTGTCTCTTCTCTCCTCATCTCCTAGGTACGGCTCTTCCAAGCTCAGCGATGAGTTGACAGTAGCGTTCAAAGGCGGGCTTAGGATGGTAATCATCACGCAGGAGTCCAAATTGCGAGAGAAGATCGGGATTGGAACTGTTCGCATCACGCAGGGCAAAATGTTCATAGTGGGTGATGTTGAACTGCTTGCGATGCTCATGAATAGTCCGAATAACCAGTTCCACCACCTCTGCCTGACACTCAAGGGAGCGAGCGGGTCCCGTCGGCCAACCATGCTCGGTAATATGGATCGGATAGGTCTGAGGGATATTGCCGGCGGCAAGACTGACGTTGCGAAAGTGAGAGAGCACACCGGCGACTGCTGCACACAGAGTTGCTTCTCTTGTATCAGGAAGCGGGCGAAAGACATCTGGAAAGAAGTCGAAACCAACGTAATCGAGTGCATCAAGAAACGACTGCCCTCCCAGGGCAGAAATGGCGGGCCAGAAGTCGTCGGCGGGATCAAAGCTAGGAGCAGCATTGAAGCCAACCTGGATGTCGAGACCGGAATGCTGGATTTCTTCTTTCGCGGTGATGACTCCTCTCACCAGAGCTTCCCGTACCTGAGGAATACAGCCATCTACCTCCGGAGTCATGGTTACATTCGCTTCTTCCGTGATTTGCAGGGTTGCGAGCATCGAGTTGTAGCGACGGATGGCCTGGCGAATAAAGGTCAGCCAGCCGTCCAGATCGGGCTGGCGAAATTGGAGAACGAGGTCAAGCTTGCGCCCGTCCTGAATATATTGCTCAACTGCTGCCGGCGTCTTAATGGCGAGGGCTTGTGCAGCAGATAAAGAACCAGTATAAGGAAGATAGCCGCGAACCAGAAAGGGAGAATTACCTGCCTGAAGATGGTCCAGAGTTTCGTGAATACGAGCTGGATCATCAGCGGTGATGGCCCAACCGCTGCCGAAGCCGGTGTGCCCTCCTAGATAGATGCCGAAAATCAGAGGCGGGGTGCGAGTATCAGACATCGCGCATAGCTCCTTTCAAATCAACTGATCAAGACCGCGTTTGACCAGGAATCTCTTCTTGTCCGGGTACATCCTGGGAGCGTCTGACCTCAGCCTCGTTCAGGCGCTGTTCTACCTCGTCAAACCACTGCAATTCAGCAGCACGCAGGAACTCTTGCCGCCGGAAGACCGCGCGGTCAAGGGGTGCGAGGATACCAGTTGCCTCCAGCCGTTCGCGCTCGGCAATGGTGCCTGCAAGCTCCCGCTCAATGGTCTCTTTTCGACCCCGAAGGAATGCTAAAACGTCCCCTGCTGCGTCAATCCCCCCAAACAGGAGGGCAACGCCCACTGCATCTGGACTGAGATACAGATCGGTCAACGCTTGTTCGCGCAGCAGACGCAGGGTGGACAGACCTGCGGGCGTGATGCGGTAAATGGTCCGTACGGGACGGTGCCCGATCTGCTCTGTACGCACAGCTTCGAGAAGCGTTTCCGTTTCCATCTGCCGAAGTTCGCGATACAATGCCCCCACGCTCACCCCTCCCCAACGCCCGGCATCGGTCACTTCGGCATCATAACGGATTTGATAGCCGTGTCGAGGTCCATTCCTGGCAAGTAATCCAAGGATCATCAATCGTGTTAGATTCATGAGACTAGTATCGTGAATCTATTTTGTTTTGTCAAGACATGGGAGATCTACTGTAACAAATCTTGAGAGAAACATTTTCCTCTGAGCCTGTTCGCTTGTTTGATGCGTCGTTGCGCATCGCGTGGGCATGTGAGACATGAGGTAGTGACGTGTCCCAATACGCCGCATACTTTTTTGTGACGAAAGAGATAGTTTTCATCAAATTTCGGCAGATAATGCCTGGTACCGCATCCAGAAACTATTTGCAACCGGGCCTGCTTAGAGAACGTCTCGCTCCCCTTCCTCTTCATCGTACATATCTCAACTTGCACACAAGAGAAAAGCATTCCTATTCCACCGTGATTACCACATATACCCATGTCAAAAAGAAAAGATCAGTGAAGAAAACTCCATCGAGGAAGGAAAAATACGATGCAAACCATGCAGCCCGTTTTCAGCGTATACGAAGAGCAACAACTGACCACCACGGCTAACACACATGCCATCGAACACGTCATCCACATCATGCACACCCACCTTCACGAATTGCTCACCCTCGAAGAACTAGCCTCCGCAGCCTGCCTCAGCCCCTATTATTTCAATCGCATCTTCCGCCGCCAGACCGGCATCCCGCCCTGCGAATTTCTCGCCGCGCTCCGCTTCCAGAAAGCGCGCCACCTGCTCCTGGCAACCTCACTCAGCGTCACCGACATCTGCTTCGAGGTTGGCTATACAAGCACAGGCTCCTTCAGCAGCCGCTTCACACAACGCGTCGGCATCTCTCCACGCGTTCTACGCCAGAGAGCACACGAGTTCGCTCCTCCGCCACTCAGCTCAGACTCTCCCCCACCCATCAAACATATTTCGCGCAAACCCTCCCTGCTCGGCCACATCAGCACCCCCACATCCTTTTCCGGCACAATCTATATCGGCCTTTTCCCAGGACCCATCCCTCAGGGTAGCCCCATCCGCTGTACCAGGCGCTCCTCCTCCGGTCTCTACCAACTCAACGACATCCCCGACGGCCTCTATCACCTCCTGGCCGCCGCCTTCCCTGCATCCTCTCACCTCCCACCACATCTACTCCCCGAAGAAAATCTCTTGCTCGCCAGCAATACACGCCCACTCGTCGTACACAACGGCCATATTTCCGGTAATCCCAATCTCACCCTTCACCCACCCTATCTGACTGACGCCCCTCTCGTCATGGCCCTACCCCTCCTTTAGGTAAAAGCCTATCTAATGACAATTTTGAAATTGGGTTTAGGCTGTCACCAGGGGTATGAAAAAAAAGAACGATCTTCTGAAGATAGATGAGGCTTGACAAAGTATCTGTCTCTATTGTATAGTTTCATATATGAACAAAAAAGGTGACGAGATGGATGAAAAACTCTCGCGTCTGCTTGGATTGTTGTATCGAACTGAGAAAACAACGGATGCACGTATCAATACACTGCTGCAACCAATCGGTTTGACGTGTGCGCAACATTATGTACTCCAACTTCTCAGTATGGCTGGAGAGCCTGTGCAATTAGGGCTGATCGCCGAACAGTTACACACCGTTCGCTCAAACGTGACCCAGATGATTGATCGTCTGGCGGCTGAAGGATTGGTTGAACGCATCTTTGATCCTACTGATCGAAGAAGGGTACTGGCACACATCACAGAAGAAGGTCGCCGCCGCTTTGAGGCTGCCTCACACTTTGGGAGCCAGATTGAACAGGATTTGTTGGTCCACTTTAGCCAGGAAGAGCGCGACCAACTCATCACGCTCTTAAGCCGTTTAGAAGAGATTTGGACGTGATCTCTTTTTTTGTCCAATAGTTCATATGTGTATAGTACATTTATGAATAAAATAAAGCTCCTACTTGTGTGCAAGACAATGATGAAGTTAGTTTCATCGTGTTTCATTTCTTGGCTAGCAAGTCTCTGTACTTGGGACAAATAGCCGAAAACGGAGGAATATCTTATGACTGCCATCCAAACGAACTCTGCTCCAGTACTTGTCACGGGTGCCACTGGTAAACAGGGTGGAGCTGTAGCGCGAGCACTTCTCGCCGCAGGAACTCCTGTACGCGCCCTTGTACGGGACATACACTCTGAGGGTGCAAAGACCATCAAAGCACTCGGTGCTAGTTTAGTGCTCGGCAATCTTAACGATAGCCAGTCTCTGCTCACCGCTACCACTGGAGTACGGGCGGTCTTCTCAGTTCAGACTCCAGACATGACTGATCCCAACTCGGATTCCGAGCGCGTCCAAGGGAAGAATTTGGTGGAAGCGGCAAAGGCAACTCACGTGGTACAGTTTATTCACAGTTCGGTATCTGGGGCTGGCGACTATCACCGCAATGCAGCAGGCTGGAAAGAGGGCCGATGGAACGAACACTACTGGGAGAGCAAGGCCTACACCGAGGAACTGGTACGTGCCGCAGACTTCAAATATTGGACAATCATCAAGCCCACTTTCTTCATGGAGAACTTTATCCGCCCATCCTTCCTGTTCGCCAACTGGGTCGATGATCGTTTCTTCACAGCACTTGCAGCTGACACAAGACTCCCACTTGTGGCAGTGCAGGACATTGGGACAGCGACAACGGCAATTATCAACAATCCCGAGAAGTTCAACAAAGTAGACCTCGAACTTGCTGGCGACTACCTCACGATGACCGAAGTCGCAGAAGTGCTCTCTGCTGTGCTAGGCACGGAAATCAAGCCTCCCTCTTTGTCACCTGCGGAAGCCCGCAAGCAGGGGCTTACGGCCGAACGGGTGAACGGACAAGAGTGGATGAACGAAGTCGGCAGCCCAGCACGACCAGAATATGCACATGCTTTAGGATTGACCACCATAGACTTCAAGACCTGGGCAAACAAAAACCTGCAACCGTCGGCCAAAGCCTGACAGCGCTTATACCATTGAGAGATGACATCGCTCCAGCCTCTTGGGGCGGTCGATGTCGTCTTATCGACGACGCTCCACGACAAGCGTCCGTTACCTCAGATTTCACTGACCCCCTTGACAATCCTCCCTACCATCAACTATACTTTCCTTGGTGAGTGAGTACTCACTTTTCCACATCCACAAGTAAGACTACAATTCACAACTATCGGAGGTACATCATAATGGCAAGCGAACAAAAAACTGGCAAGGTGCAGGTCGGTGACCGCGCCCCCAACTTCACTCTCCCCAATCAAGACGGCACACCGGTACACCTTACAGACTTCATCGGCAAAAAAGGCATCGTTTTGTATTTCTATCCAAAAGATAACACTCCCGGCTGCACCAGCGAGGCCTGCTCCTTCCGCGACAGCTACGAGGTCTTCAAGGACGCCGGTGCCGAGGTGATCGGTGTCAGTTCCGATTCCGTCGAGTCGCACAAACAATTCGCGAGCAAGCACCGACTCCCCTTCACTCTCCTCAGCGACAGCGAGGGCAGCGTCCGCAAACGCTACGGCGTTCCCGCGACCTTCGGCCTCCTCCCCGGACGCGTCACCTACATCATCGACCGCCAGGGCATCGTTAGGCACATCTTCTCGTCCCAATTCGCGCCCGAAAAACACATCACTGAAGCACTGGAGACGCTCAAATCCCTACCCGCCTAGCCGCTTCATTTTTGTAATGCGTTCTGTAATCCAGCCGGCATCCGTAAACAATCAAGCGCCCATCCTTCAACTCGACAGGGGATGCTATCGGAACGGAGACGAGACATGAACACACGCCAACAGATTCTCGACGCCACCCGCCGCATCATTCACGCGCGTGGCCTGGCTCGCGTCACTACGAAAGAGATCGCACGCGAAGCCAACTGTGCCGAAGGCACACTCTACAAACACTTCGAGCACAAAGAAGACCTCTTCTTGAGCATCGTCCAGCAGAATCTCCCTCCCATCCTCGAAACCCTGCATGAATACGCCCCCGGCACCCATACACTTGCGAAAAACCTGCAAGCCCACGCCCTCGCCGCCCTCAACTACTACGACAAACTCGTCCCCCTCGCCGCCTCCTTCTTCGCCGACATCGATCTGCTCACCCGCTTCCGCTCCATCATGCACGACATGCAAGCAGGTCCCTTTCGACTATATGAAAGACTCGCGACGTACATCGAGGAGGAACAACGTCTCGGACGCATCCAATCGGAACAGGAGCCGCTCTCCATCGCCGCTCTCCTGCTCGGCCCCTGCTTCCACTACGTCTTCAACCATCACTTCCTCGGTACCTACCTGCTCCCCATCTCGCCAGAGCAGTACGTCGAGGACATAGTCCGCATATTAATCACAGGTCTCTCACCCGCAACGTAAGGAAAGCACTGGTCCTCAGGCCTCAAACCGATTGCGCACCAGCACACGGCTCACCCCACTCGCCGCGATCTCCTTCACCGCTATCGCGACCCGATTCTCCTCGGACAGCGCATCCCAGTAGCGATCCAGTACCTCCTGCGCACTCCCCCGCAACGGCAGTAGCAACGGATCGCCACTAAAGCTCGGCAATGGATTCCCATCACCCATATACGTTGTCAAACCATACCCAAACCCCGCCACTGGCAAGGCTGGAACGTACGTGAAACGATCCGTCAGCTCAGGATTGAGCAGATTGGCCTTCAGGATACTCAGCGTCAGCGTCCCCGGCTGTCGGGCCAGCTCTAGCAACGCACTGATCCGTGGCGTATAGTGCGGCGCATCAGGTTCACGCTCACGCATCGCCAGCGCCGCCTCAAAGCCCCCGCCCACCTGTAACGCATCATATACCGTTCGCGTCTGATCTCCATTGCTCACAATATACTGGCCTGGTAGCTCCAGCATCGCCTCATAAATTAGCAACTCCGGGTGCTCCATCTGGCTTGTATCCACCGGCTCTGTGCGCAGCGTGGTCCCTGAAATCACAAACTGCCGATTCCGGCTCGATGCGCTCCTCCCCATAATCCAATACACCATCATCCACACTCCATCGGACTCTCCCCGTCCCACAACCAGCCCCCGCCCCGGATACACGTTCCCCCGCACCCTCTCAAAATTCTCACTCGCTAACACAGTCGCATCCATAATAGAAAATACCTCTCCCTCGTTTTTACTTATAGAAAAGTATATCCCAAACCTCAACCACTCGTAAATCAACAGTCACCCTCCCTTGACTTCCACTCCCCCACCTACATATGATATATCCATATGGGAATAACCACATAGGCCGAACTTGCACAATGGTATACAATTTCAGTATCACAAACAAATAGAAAGAATACGGCAACTCTATCCCGACAATGCCCTGCTCACACATAAACATCCATCAGAGCAGTACACAATCCGTACAATGTAGTACAAGGAGCAATGTATGGCTACCAATTGGCACAATGTCGATCCCGGCGACCCCTATGCAAACATCGCCGACTCAGATGTCTACGTCCGTGGCGTCCCGCACGCTGCCTTCAAACGCCTGCGCGATACCGCTCCTGTGAGCTGGTGGGACGAACGCGAAGGCAAGGGCTTCTGGGCCGTGACGCGCTACCACGATCTCCTCAAGGTCAACCTCACCCCACGTGTCTTCTCCAGCGCCCAGGGCGTGCGCTACGAAGAGATGACCCCCGAAGAACTCCATGCCCGCCAGACCCTCCTGGAGATGGATGCCCCGCAGCATACCCACTATCGCCGCCTCGTCGCTCCCCCCTTCGCCCCACGCGAAGTGCTCGCCTACGAAGAGGGCATACGCCTGCTCGCCCGCGCCGTAATCGACCAGGTCTGTACCCGCAACGAGTTCGATTTCGTCACCGATATCGCGCGCGAACTCCCTATGCGCATGCTCGGCAAACTGCTCGGTATCCCCGACGAGGACGGCCTCTGGCTCGTCGAGAAGGGTGACGCGCTGATCGGCAATACCGATCCCGAACTCACCCCCTACCCCGTAGATCTCGTCGATACGGAGGCCTACCGCATGATGCCATCGCGCAGCCCCGTCAGCAAAGAACTCTTCGCCTACGCCGAAAAGCTCGCCGCCCAACGCCGCAAGAAACCCACTGATGACGTTATCTCGCTCCTGCTCCGTCCCAAAAAAGACGGCGAGCCGCTCTCCGCCCAGGAGTTTAAGAACTTCTTCACTCTGCTCGTTGCCGCCGGCAACAATACGACTCGCTACAGCATGGCCGCTGGCCTGCTCGCCCTGCTCGAAAACCAGCAGCAGCTCAGCGAATTGCGCAACGATCTCTCTCTCCTCCCCACGGCTGTGGAGGAGATGCTGCGCTGGGGCTCTGCGGTGATCCACTTCCGCCGCACTGCCACCCAGGACACCGAACTCGCCGGCACACACATCAAAGCCGGAGACAAAGTCGTCATCTTCTTCGTCTCTGCCAACTACGACGAGCGCCAGTTCTCCGACCCCTTCGCCTTCGACATCCACCGCACCCCCAACGAACACGCCACCTTCGGACTCAAAGGTCCCCACCGCTGCATCGGCGAATACCTCGCCCGCATCGAAATTCGTGTCCTCTTCGAGGAACTCCTCCCTCGCCTCGCCGACATCAGACTCAACGGCCCGGTTCAACGCCTGCGCTCAAATTTCGCCTGCGGTATCAAACACCTTCCCGTCAAAGTCCGCTGGTCATAAAATGTTGCTCCAGGAACGTCTCCTTTCCATCATATCTCCTCTCTCTGGAGAGCTAAACGGACAGGGAGTGGCTCAATCTTTGTCAGTTTTTTCATCAGGGTGATGTCTAACGAGGTATCTCTGGGATGCGCGAAATCTGTAGGCATCTGTACCGGACGTAGCCGTTCTGAAGCAGCGCCTAAACTGCTCATAGCTTCCCAGTAGAAGTCGTAAACACTCATGGCTTCTCCTGCAACATGAACAATACCAATATACGCTGAGTATGTCAGAAAAGTAATTGCCTTAGCAACTTGATTGACCTCCATCGGGATTTTGATCATGTCATCAAAGAAGGCAAGTTGCTCACCTGCAAGCAGCCGCTCTTGCACGCGGGAGAGACGAGCGTCAAGCAGCGAACAACCCGCTAGAACCCGCCACTCCTGTCCTTGAGTACGAGGGCTGGGAAGCAGGTTGCACAACATCACGCGGCTACATCGGAAACTACTCGCAGCAGGTCATACCCTCACCTATCATAACGTTTATACAACATACCATATAACCATCAGGTAGTGGTCAAGAAGAGAATGATGTGGTAGAGTACATGTGTTCATCTGCAGCGAACCCGAAGTATCGAAGAACGAGGTACTCCTGGAGCCAAATCCGACGAGGTAAGGACAATGGGTAAGAGAAATTATCTCATCGAGGGAGTCTCCGGCACAGGCAAAACCTCGGTATGCCAGGAGTTGTGCCGACGCGGTTACGTAGCCATAAACGGTGATAGAGAACTAGCCTACCAGGGAGACCCAACGACTGGCGAGAAAACCGAAGGCTTTGACCACGAACCAGTTTACATTCACGAACATCATATTTGGGATGTGGAAAAAGTAAGGCGGTTGGTCGCAAATCAGGACGACGAAGCCACGTTCTTCTGTGGCGGTTCGAGAAATTTCAAGCAGTTCATAGACCTTTTTGATGAAATCTTTATCCTAGACGTTGATGCAGAGACACTCAATGAACGGCTCGACCGTCGTCCTGATGATGAGTGGGGCAAGCGCAAGAGCGAGCGGGAACTCATCCTCCGTCTACACGCCACAAAAGAAGACGTACCCAACTGTGGCATCGTACTCGATACTACACAGCCGCTTGTCAGCGTCGTCGATGAAATTCTTCGCCATGTCAAGGCTTCAGCTTGATTCCGAAAGACCGAAACGCTTTGTGCTCATTCATTTCCTGATCTGTTACTCGCGTGGATGGGCATAAATTTGATGATTATACGGTGCGTCGTACTTTTTCGTCAAAAACACACAGGGGCTAAAGGCCAAACGCACTGTTGAAAACTCATTCTCCTGCCGCAGGTCGCTGCACCTAGTATCAGTAACGGCCTCGTCAGCCAGTGGCTTGTCGATCCGACAGCCTTCCCGCTCAAAGACTACGCCGAGAGCATCGTGGACCTGTACATCCAGGGCCTCAAACAAACAC
>DAOUDD010000010.1:0-91851 GCA_034431765.1 Ktedonobacteraceae bacterium
CGCTGCAGACGCGCCTGCTTGTCTCGCACATACAACTGCACTACTTCTTTGCCCACTCGTGACCCCGTATTAGTGATATCAACCGAGACCTGGAGTGTCTCGTCCGGGTTCATCTCCTGCGTGCTCAGCCGCAGGGAGCTATAGCCGAACGTTGTGTAGGAGAGGCCAAAGCCAAAGGGAAACTGCGGGGCAATTCGTCTTTTGTCATAGTAGCGATAGCCGACGAAGAGTCCTTCCCCATAGTAGACCTTGCCATTTTCACCTGGAAAGTCGAGGTAGGTCGGGTTATCCTCCACGCACACCGGGAAGGTCTGAGGCAGTTTTCCAGAGGGCGTGACATCGCCAAAGAGCACATCGGCAATAGCGTTGCCACACTCCTGACCGGGATACCACGCCTGTATGACTGCCGCGACCTGATCGAGCCAGGGCATGATGATGGGTGAGCCGGTGTTGAGCACGACGATAGTGCGCGGATTGGCGGCAGCCACCTGCTCAACCAGTGCATTTTGTCTTCCGGGCAGGTCCATATCCTGTCGGTCGAAGCCTTCGCTCTGCCACTCACCGCCAAAGCCAACATAGACGATGGCAACATCTGAATCTGCCGCAAGCTTTGCCGCACGCTCAATGGCATTTGAGGGAACCGGTGGCGCGACACCCAGGCGTACAGCGGCCATCATTACATGAGATCTAGCAAAGTCGAGCGTGAGTAGATACTTGCGTCCAGCCTCCAGAGAAACGGCCGCCTGAACCTCCGTACTGCCAAAACCAAAGAACTCTTTCCCAGGAGTCTGCTGCGTCCAGTTTTCAATCACCTCATCCCCATCAATGGAGAGACGACTGAGGCCAGCACTGACCAGGGAGAACGCGTAGGAGCCTGTTTCAGCAGGCGTGAAGCGACCGGTTAACCGTGCCGAAAACCCTAGCGGATCAACCCCTTCAGGAAGCTCGAACCACATAATATCTGTCGTCGAATATATCTCACGATTGACGGGAGTTCCACTGAGATCGCCACTATTGAAATATTCGACTGCCAGGCCATGCTCGTTTCCTTGTGTCCCTGCTAACAACAGGTTGGTGTCGAATAAGGGGAGCAAGCGATAGTTTGTGCAACCCTGCTCGTAGCCCACATACACACCATCACCCAATTTCGCCATAAGACCCTCAAGAGGTGTCACAGCGTAATGTGCGTTAACCTGGGCGCTGCCTCCTCCAGTGGTTAGCGCCACCTGGACGTTGGGACCAATCATCGCTATGGAGGTGAGTTGTTGTGGGTCCAGAGGCAAGACCTGCCCTTCATTCTTAAGCAGGACGATGCCCTCGGCGGCTACCTCTCGCACCAGGGCACGGCGCTCTGGCAGATCAATGGCCTGCTCCTCTTGGGACTGCGGATGCTCAAAGAGGTCGGCTTTATGGAGCAAGAGGAGCAGGCGACGGACACTGGTATCAATCGTCTCTTCCGCCACCTCGCCACGTTCAACGGCTTCGAGTAGCCTCTCGCCGCGCCAGCGTGGGATAGGCATTTCCAGATCGAGCCCTGCATTGACCGAGGCGGCCGTGCTCTTGACCGACTCAAACCAGTCAGAGATCACTACACCATCGAAGCCCCACTCGTCGCGCAAAATCTCGGTTAGCAGATAGGGACTCTCTGAGGCAGCAACACCGTTCACCAGGTTATAAGCAGCCATGATGGTCCACGGCCTGCACTCACGCACAACAGCCTCGAAGGGTTGCAGATAGATTTCGCGTAGTGCTCGTTCGCGCACCTCGGAACTGAGACTGTAGCGTTCGAACTCTTCGTCGTTACAGACATAGTGCTTGATCGAAGCCCCCACGCCTTCTCGCTGTAGGCCAGTGATATAGGCCACCGCCAGGCGAGCGGAGAGATAAGGATCTTCGGAGAAGCATTCAAAGTTGCGCCCACCCAGCGGCGAACGTTGAATATTGACGGTAGGACCAAGCAGTACCTGTGCACCCTTCATTTTAGCCTCGTCCGCCAGTGCCTGCCCGACACGCTCCACCAGTTCCGTGTTCCAGGTTGCAGCAAGCGAGATTCCTGCAGGGAAGCAAGTTGTCTTCACACCAGTGGTGAAGCTTCCGGCTCCACGAGCTCCATTGGGACCGTCAGTCATCTTCAATGAAGGAATACCCAGTCGCTCAACGGGAACGGTGTACCACATATTCATGCCAGCGAGCAGTGCCACTTTTTCCTGAAGAGTCATCTGACTGAGCAGATCTTCGATGAACGAAGGAACAGAGGAAGAGGACATGAGCGTACTCCTTTTTGAGAACACTACAATGTGTGTTATAACGCAACTTCCAGGCGCTTGAGCCAGGCAAGATGTTCGGGCAGAGCTATTTCGGGATCGGCGAGTTCGAGGTGCCAGCGCTTCTCCCATTCGACGGAGATGTAGCCGGAGTAGCCATGCTGGCGCAGCAATTGAAGCTGTTCACGTACGGGAACTTCGCCCTCGCCGAGCAGGACAAGCTGCCACTCTGTACGTGCCGGGGGAACGAGCAAAGCGTCCTTGACATGTACGTGAACAATGCGCTCTCCTAACAATTGCATAACCTCTGTCGCACTTTCTCCGACTCGGTAGGGGTGCTGGCTATCCCAGAGTGCACCGATAGCCTGAGATTGCACCTGTTGCAGTACGGAGGAGACGCGGCGAGCTGAGGAGTAGGCGTCATGTGTCTCAAGAGCGATACGTACATTAGCCTGCTCTGCTTCGGGAGCCACTGTGCGTAGCACTTCTGCAACGTTGCTGTCTTCCTCTTCTGGCGTCAGTTGAGGCTGGCGATCAGGCGTGCTATGTCCGCCAAATACGCGGAGCACAGGAATGTGTGTTTTTCTGGCAAGATTAATCCAGGCGCGCAGTGTTTCAACCTGCTGAGCACGCTCTTCTGGGGTGGACTGATTAAGTGTGCAGGATGTATCAAGGGCACAGACATCAATATTTTGTGTTCGAGCGAGGAGAACGACATCCACAATCTTATCGGCGTCATTCATTGGATCGAGAATCTCACCATCGAGGAGACGGAGTTCAATTCCATCATATCCCATATGCACAGCATGATCAACTATCTGTTCACCGCTCCATTTAGGGCAGGCAAGGGTGCTGAAAGCAAATTTCAAGATTGTTCGTCTCTCTTTCTAGTTTCTCTAACGTTGTTGCATCTCTTTTGACACGTGTGACACTAGATTATGGTTGATGAGCTGCGAGGGCAGCTCTTAAACTGCCTTCTGGATAGCTCCGTTCCTGTGGATGCAAACTGTGCTCACAACGAGCGGCATATGCCATATTATACGCTCTCGCCGCTGCCAGGGTACTTCTTTCGGCTTGCGTAAAGGGTTGCCCGCGAGCAAGCTCGTACTCCTGCACGAAGGCGAAAGATTCTTCGGGCGTAGGAAAAGGAGAGGTAGTCCACATCTCGTTGTACGTAAAGCCCGTAGCAGCGCCAGCCACAATGACAGGCTCTTTATCCAGAGCGAGACTGTCCCAATCGTAGATTACGCGTACATGTTTTCCAATATAGCGGAAGTGCTTGATGCTCCAATCGGTATGGCCGATGACGAGTTTACCAGCACCACTAGCAATAGCTGCCTTTGCACGCCTGGCGATATCGTCAATCCACTCAGCTCCCGCAGACGTTGCAGAGAAATCGAAGATAGCATTGTGTGGAGCGGGCCAAAGCACATCAGAGGGTAAACGGCGGTCGAGCGCGTGAGAATCTACATCTGGGAGCGCAGCGGGAGAGTTCAGGAGCTTGATAAGCTGTGCAAGCATCTGGGCCAGAGAGCGCCGATAGAATGGATCGTGCGCATCGTGGTAGACACCTTCGTCAACGAGTTCTTCGACGACAGCATGACCGGCTGCGAGCGGTTTTGGCGGGAGTAATGGATCAGGGCAGGGATAGCCTGAAGCAACGAGATAGCGTTGGACAGCAAAGACTGCTGATAACGCAGCAAGAGAACGAGTCGGTGGATGAGCCTTGATGACAATCCCTCGCCCATCAGAGAGACGGAGACCAAAAACAGCTCCCTGGCTTGCTTCAAAAAAGCGTGTTTCATCGATAGCACTCCCCAACTGGGACTGGCAAAAGGCTACTATTGTGCTTGCGATGAGTTGCGGATCAGCACGCCTAAAAATTGCCTGTAAGAGGAATGGGCTATGCCAGCGCTCCAGGTAGGCACCAATTAGTTCGACGAGTTTATCCATAGAATACACCTCTTATTGCAGTAAGATCTGATCTCGACACGCACCATAAAATATGATAGCATCCATCGCGAACAAATTACACACTTATTCAGGCTATAAGAAATGGAGAAATTGTGTATACACCCATTCTCGCCACGCTCGGCTACGTGCTATCTCCTGATGGAGAGCAGGTGTTGATGATTCACCGTAACAAGCGTGCTAACGATATTCACTTTGGCAAATATAACGGATTGGGCGGAAAAGCGCTAGCGAACGAAGATATTGCCACATGTATGAAACGGGAGTTGTATGAGGAATCAGGAGTGATTGCGGACTCGATGGTCTTGCGTGGGACGATTTCATGGCCAGGCTTTGGCAAGCGTGGCGAGGACTGGTTTGGTTTTATCTTTCGGATTGAGCACTGGCATGGAGAGGTGCACGAGGGTAATGCTGAGGGAACGCTGGAGTGGGTTTCGGTTAGCTCTCTGACAACCCTTCCCCTCTGGCCGAGTGACCACAAATTTCTGCCGATGGTTTTTGATGCTGATCCACACCCATTTCACGGCTGCATGCCATACGAGAATGGTGAGATGCTCAGTTGGAGCTATGTACGGCTGTAGCTCAAAGGATTACAGAGTAGTAGCTATCTTCTCAAAACGAGAAGCTACGCTATTTCCTTGCAGAATAGCGTAGCTTCTCGTTTTCTGAGCATAAGAGCAAAGTACTTGCTCTACTCTGCTCTTGTTACATCCTCAACGTCCGAGGTCTGAGCGCGATTGTCATGAACGATCACATTGCCGACACGTTCGACGCGCACCTCTTCATGACGCACGGGTTCAACGAGGTGGCGTTCTTCCTGCAGGGTCTGTTTGCGGATGAGAATCTCTTCCACAACGACTGGCTGCTTCTGGATAAACACCTGCTCCTCGTGAACAAGAATGCGCAGTTGTCCATCGCCGCGCAGAGCGTCCTCAAGCTGTTGTGCATTTGGAAACACTGTTGCATTTCCCTGCATAAGGGGCTGAGCCGCACCCTGATAGTTGGGCGGTAACATATTCTCGTTAAAGATGGGCGGTTGTGGCTGCGGAGAGAAAGGTGGCGGTTGCGTTGGCAGAAATGTTGCAGCCTGCGTTCCTGCGGGAGGATCGGCGGGTTGTGGAGGTGCGGACGGTTGTGGTGGATCGATGGGTACACGTTCGATTGTAACCTCTTCACGTGTGACCGGAACGACAAACGTTTTGTTCTCGGTGATGACACGCTTATGGATACGAATCTCCCCAACCACGGCCACCTGCTTACTGACCTGTGCCACTTCCTGACGCAAGAGAATTGCACGCTCACCGCCCATGGAGGATGGCAAGAAGATATTATATCCTCCATAGCGCTGCAGCACGTCACGCACCTCTAGACCGCGATCAAACGGATCAGCAACGACTAGAGTCGAGCCAGAGCTAAGCTCATGCTGATACAGATTGCGCTGTTCCTCTGTCAATTCTGTAAATGTGGGATCATCTGTAGTGGTTTCTGAAGTTGACTGTGAGCCTGAGAATGCGTTTCTCAGAGAAGAAAAAATGCCGCCACTACCAGAGTTTTGTCCGATTATACGAACCGAGTTCTCATCCCAGCCAGCGCGTCGCAGTTCATCGACGGCCTGACGTGCCAGATTTGCGTCACGAAAAACGCCAACAACTCGTGCCCGTTCACTTATTGTCATAGATTACTCCTCATCACCAAGTAGAAATCTAGCGAAAAACATACTATAGCCTTTACTCTGAATACGAGACAGAACAAAAATGTGTGACAGAGACGAATTCGACAAAGAATTTAATAGCAATTTTCTTATTGTAGCGCTTGTTTGTCTCTCTTTTTGAGAGTGATCCGTGTAACATACGAAAAACAAAACAATCTCGTCGAAAGACTGGATGTGTACATCATTCTCCGCACTTATACATTGGCGAGATTAAGAAATAGTGAGATTAAAGGAGCATAACAATGACAAACTATTCACAAGTAATCGTTGGGGTCTTCAATACCGAAACGGACGCAAAGAACGCTCTTGATGCACTGCGCAATGCAGGCTTCAAACAGGATCAGCTTGGCTTCGCACTGCGCGAAGGTGGGCTTGGAACCAGCACATTGCGCGATGACCTGGTAAAGCTGGGTATTCAGCAGGATCAGGCTGACTACTACTATAGCGAGTACCAGAATGGTCGCCCGATTGTATCTGTACGTGCTGATGGCCGTGAGCAAGAGGCAGCAAGCATCCTGAGCAACTATGGCTCATACGACTATGGGACACAGAGTGGTACAGCGACAACAGGAACCAACGCGTATGCTGATCGTGCAGCTTATGCACAGACGACTGCGACGGATGACGAGCGCCGTGCTATGAAGTTGCGCGAGGAGCAGTTGAACGTGCAGAAGCAAGCCGTTCAGGCCGGTGAAGTGCGCCTGCATAAAGAAGTTGTTGCTGAGCAGCAGAACATCGACGTACCCGTACAGCGCGAAGAAGTGTACATCGAGCAGCGCCCGGTGACAGGTGGACAGGTTTCTGATACTCCTATCGGAACAGATGAGACGATCCGTGTCCCAGTAACTGAGGAGCAGGTTAACGTCACGAAGAGCACTGTTGAGACCGGTGAAGTTAGTATCGGCAAGCGTGCGGTACAAGAGACCCAGCATGTTACTGATACCGTTCGCAAGGAGCGCCCGGTTCTGGAGCGTGAGGGCGATGCCCGCATTCACACAAACGACGATCTGACAAATCGCTAAGCCTACTTTTCGTAGATAAAAAGTGAGAGAGCAGTCATTGCTACCCTCTCACTTTTTTCGTTGTATGGGAAATGCAGAAGAATACACCGACTAAGCTTAGTGTTTGAGAAAGAATGGCTATTTTTCTACTTTTGGCGTGTTCCCATACACAACTGTTGTGTGCGAAGCTGGGGCAGCCCATTGGACGGCGTTGGAAATAACACGTTGGATCTGTGGATTGTGATATGTAGGGATACTCTCATGTCCTGGGCGGAAATAGAAGATTTTGCCCTGTCCACGGGTATAGCAACAGCCGCTACGGAAGATCTCACCGCCGCTGAACCAACTCACAAAGACCAGCGTCTCAGGCTGAGGAATATCGAAAAACTCGCCATACATCTCCTCGTGCTCTAACTCAATATACTCGCCAACTCCTTCCGCAATGGGGTGTCCTGGAGAGACCACCCAGAGACGCTCGTGATCATTTTCCTCGCGCCATTTCAGATTACAAGTTGTACCCATCAAACGACGAAAGATTTTTGAGTAATGTCCTGAGTGAAGAACGACCAGGCCCATACCATCTAAGACACGCTTCTGAACATGATCCACAATCGCGTCCTGTACCTCATGATGAGCCATATGGCCCCACCAAATCAGCACATCGGTGTTCTTCAGAACCTCCTCAGTCAGACCGTGCTCAGGCTCATCGAGCGTGGCGGTACGCACAGTTAGCCCTGTGGTCTTACCCAGAGCAGTTGCAATGACTGTATGCATACCCTCAGGATAGATTTTGGTGACCTCGGGCCAGTGACGCTCGTGACGGAACTCGTTCCAGACGGTAACGCGTATGTTGGATGCCATTCGGTTCCTCTTTCTGTTCTAAAGATAATCGCAATTCCTGAAAAAATTCTGCAACCTATACTTGCATTTCTACGTCTACATGATACCATAGAAAATGCCTCGGAACAGACAGACAGAATACGCAATACTCATTTATGAAAGGTTCCACACTTATGGCAAAGAAGAAACGGAGCAATACATCCAAAGCTGGACAGGGGAGAGAAGCGAATCGCGAACGCGTTGTCCAGCAAGTCCGACAGGAGCAGATTGCAGAGCTGCCTCGCATACGTACTGACCAGTCACAGCAAGGCGTACACGTTGCAGAAGCAGGTGTTGATACCGGTTCATTATTATCCAAAAGAGGGCCTGTTTCTGAGACACGTAACAACCGTGTCACTCAACCACCCAGATCAAATGGAACCAATACTTCGCAAAAGCGGCGACGCTATGTACGGAAAAGCTGGTTGCAACGCAATCCATGGGCAATTATCGTTGGAGCGCTAGCAGTAGCAGCGATTGTTGTTGGCAGCTTTATCCTCATTGCGAACAGTCGGAATAATGGAGCGACTATCGGTGGAACGAACGATACTGTTTTGAAACAAGTCACATCGGTTTCTCAGAGTGTTTCAGCGAGCGTGAACACTGGCGATCTACAAAATGTTCTGACGCCTCCACCAGGAAATGCTCCACCATTGAACGGAGCAAACGGAAAGCCACAGATTTTTTTCTATGGAGCCGATTTCTGCCCATATTGCGCCGCAGAACGTTGGTCGCTTGTCGTTGCTTTGAGCCGCTTTGGAACCTTTAGTGAACTTCCGCAAACGACCTCCAGTAGCACTGACACTGACCCCAACACAGCAACATTCTCTTTCCATGGAGCCAGGTACAGCAGTTCTTACATTGATTTCGCGCCTCTGGAGGCGGAAACACGTGATCGACAGCCACTGGAGCAACCGACAGCAGAGCAACAACAGATTCTAACGCAGTACCAGGTAAATGGGTACCCATTCCTGAATATCGCAAACAAATACATCGGCAAAAATCCTGTCTTCAGCCCTGACGTATTGATTGGTCTGAGCCAGAAGGACATTGCAAGCAAGTTAACAGATCCGAGTCAGGACGTGACAAAAAACATCGTAGGGGGAGCTAACTACATCACTGCCGCAATCTGCTCAGCCACTAATAATCAACCTGCAAGCGCATGTACACAGGAGCCAATACCGACGATACAGAGTTCGCTCACGCAAAAGGCTCAGGCACCTTTTGATAATCAGTTGTACCAACCAGTTGCACTTGCGCGCCGCTCTTCTATTAGAACGGCGTAAGATGCAATCATCAGATGCGAACATAGAACTTTCTTTCAGGAACAAGCCAATTTTGGGATAGTAGCATAGTAGCCATAGTAACAAGGAAGACTGCCTCATGACGAGTATTTTAGTGACAGGCGCGACCGGAAATGTTGGGGGTGAGGTAGCGAAATACTTGACGCAACGAGGTGTAGCATATCGGGTCACGACACATCATGCGGAAAGTGCCGATGAGCAGCAAATCTACTTTGACTTTGAGAAGACTGAAACCTTTCTCCCGGCTTTTGCAGGAGTTGAGAAGCTCTTTTTGATTCGCCCGCCGCACATTGCTGATGCAAAAAAGTACTTTCTTCCCCTCGTGCAGGCAGCCCAGCAACAGAAGGTGCAACAGATTGTCTTCCTCTCGCTTATGGGCGTTGAGCGGATTCGCTTTGTACCACACGCGAAGATTGAGCAGTATATTCAAGAGGCGCAGATTCCTTATACCTTTCTGCGGCCCAGCTTTTTCATGCAAAATCTTCTCGACCAACATGGCGATGATTTGCGCAAGGAAAACATGATTTATGTTCCAGCAGGCAATGGCAAAACGAGTTTTATTGACGTACGAGACATCGGCGAAGTTGGTGCGCGCAGCCTGATCGAGCCAGGACACCAGAACAAGGCATACACGCTGACCGGCAAAGAAGCACTCACGTATTATGATGTTGCAAAGATTTTTACAGAAGAGTTAGGACGTCCAATCCTGTACACTCATCCTTCTGGAAGAGCTTTCAGGAGATATATGCTGGCAAAAGGGGTGCCGCGCGGCGAGGTGACGGTTATGGCTCTCATTTATCTCACGGCCCGGCTTGGACTGGCAAAGGGAGTCACCCCAGAGTTGGAGACACTGCTGGGTCGTCCTCCAAGAACGATTCGAGATTTTGCTCGGGATTTTCGAGAGCAATTATAAGAAATAACGTTTTTCAGTAAGGAGAGATGCGAGGGTAGCCCCCCACTAACTGGTGAAGGTGCCAGCGGCTCTCGCAGCAGCGACTACCTCAGCCAAAGCATACTTAGGAGGACGACCGCGTGGTTGTTTGGACCTCACGTGCTCAAGTTTTGGAGGACGACCGCGTGGCCGTTTCGGTTTGGCTGGAGGAGCTTGAACCCAGAGTGCTGGTGCGACCTTTTGTTTCGTACATTCTTCACGATAGAGGACATACACCGCAGCGAGTATCTTGCCACACCTCGTATGGCAATGTGGGCCAGCGCTCCTGCACCTCGTTTGTATTCTGTGCGATCTTCGTATTCATACGTTTCTCCATTGCTATCTTCAACGCCGAAAATTCCTTTCTGGCACTACACAACACCTCCAATTTATATCACATCCAGCGAATTGCTGGATGTGAATGTGATCTGGAAGATAGAGTTTAGAGAAACAACCTTTGTTCTATTAGCACGGCTAACGTGGTGTTACTGCACAATACGCGGGTAGAGCCTGGCTCCGATGGTGACCAGGACGATTGTTACAACGAGCAGGACCGCGAAATCCAGTCCAAGACTCCCTGTGACTGGAGTATCAGCCAACATTAACGAGCGCAGACCATCGACAACATAGGTAAGCGGGTTAGCGTGTGCGATGACTTGCAACCAGCCTGGCATGATGGCGATTGGATAGATCGCGTTACTGGCGAAGAAGAGCGGCATGGTCAGAACCTGGCCGATACCCATCACACGGTCACGCGTTTTCAACAGGCTGGCGATGATCAGCGAGAATGTTGAGAAACAGGCTGCGCCGAGAATAACCAGCGCCAGGACGCCAAGCAAGGCCAATGGATTCATATTCATCTTGACGCCGAGCACGAGTGCCAGGAGATAGATGACTATAGCTTGTGGTAGGGCACGAAGACCCGATGAAAGTGCTTTGCCCAATACCAGAGATGCTCGGGGAGTTGGGCTGGCAAGAAATTTGTGGATCACGCCCAGGTCACGCTCCCAGATGATTGCAATGCCTGCAAAGATGGAGATAAAGAGGACGCTTTGAGCCAGAATACCAGGAGCCATGAAGTCGAGGTAGCTCACCTGACCTGTGGGGATAGCGCGAATGCGTGTAAACACCTCGCCAAACACAAGCAACCAGAGAGCAGGCTGTACAGCACGTGTTAACAGATCAGTTACATCATGACGAATCTTGCGCGCCTCCCACTCGGCAATCGTCATCGTCTTGCGTAGGAATTCGCCGAGACTGGTAAAAGGAGAGCGTCGATAAGATTGGGCAACGGGCACTGATTTAACCAAGTCGTCGCGCTGTACGTCGTGCTCGTGAAGTTTCACGGTAGCTTCCTCCTGATTCCAGGGCATCGCCTGCATAATGAACGAAAACGTCGTCGAGGGTTGTACCCTCACCGCCAACAGCGGCCTTGAGTTCGTCTGGAGTGCCGATGGCGACAATCTGACCTCGATGCATGATGCCGATGCGTGTACAGAGGCTATCGGCTTCCTCCATCGAATGGGTAGTTAAGAAAATGGTCATCTCAGTCTCAGAACGGAGACGCATCAAGTGATCCCAGATAGCCTGACGTGCAACCGGGTCTAATCCTACGGTTGGCTCATCGAGAAAAAGGACACGAGGCTGATGCAAAAGTGACTGGGCCACCTCCAGGCGGCGGATCATACCACCTGAATAGGTGCGTACGAGTTGCTTGCTCGCATCCAACAATCCGACAAACGAGAGGACTTCCTGTACACGTGCATTCTGAATGGATCGAGGAAGATCGTAGAGCTTAGCAAAGATCAGCAAATTTTCGTAGCCGGTCAAGTTCCCATCGGCCGAAAGTGCCTGCGGAACATACCCTATACTGTGGCGAACAGCCGTTGTTTGCCGCACGATATCAAAGCCATTCACTCGTGCATGTCCCACAGTGGGAGAGAGCAGTGTGGTTAGCATTTTGATCGTTGTGCTCTTCCCAGCTCCATTGGGTCCAAGCAGGCCAAAAACCTCGCCCTGCGCCACCTCAAAGCTGACATTATTGACGGCGGCATACTCTCCGAAACGCTTTACAAGAGCATCGACTTCAATGATGGCTGTCATGTTGCCTCTCTTCCGCAAAACCTTGCGTCTCCGCAGCTTCTAACAAACGTTCGATCATATCCTGCATCACCTGTTGCTCCCGCTCGTTTAATACCGCGAGTAAGTGGACAAGAGCATCGCGCCGTCGCTGGCGTAACGCGTCAATCTGAGCACGCCCCTGCTCTGTCAGCGTGACCTGTACAACACGTTCGTCGTCACTACGCCGCTCGCGCGTGAGCAGGCCAGCCTGCTCCAGGCGTTTACAGGCTACCGTAGCAGAGCCGGTTGTGATACCCAATGTATGTGCCAATTCACCGATACTCAGCAGGCCATCACGACGAAGCTGACGGAGCAACCAGTATTGTTGCGGCGTCATCTCTGCATGCTGGAGAGGACGGAGCAGCCGGGAGAACGTGATGAGATCTTCTGCCAGACGCTCCATCGCCATACTGCTCACCTCCTTGATGCTCAAATATTTTGACTCTCAAACGAATTATACCACGAAATTGAGCTGTCTTACATGGAGTAAGATAGATGACCTGCAAGTTATCTGTTGCTTCTAGCTGCAAGGGACAAGGCAATCTTAACTTGATAGTGTCTCTATCAATAATTCTAACAATTCTCTTACATTTTGCATACGTTGCTCTAACACACCATAGGATATAGTATTCCCAGAAAGTGAAACACACGAACGCATCCCGATACGGAGTGTGTTCCTGATAGGAAAGATAGAACAACTCGATAGTTATCCAGTTTTCAGGAGGAAAAGAGATATGGCAAACATTACACGTTACAATCCTTTCAACGAAGCGATTTCTCTGCGTGAGGCGATGGACCGTTTGTTTGAGGATAGCTTTATCTCACCACGTCAGGGTCAGGGAGGTGTAAGTGGTGTACGCGGCGTTGCGGCCAATCTGTATGAGACGCCTGAAGGATTTACGCTCCAGTTGCCGCTGCCAGGTGTGAAGCCAGAAGACGTTGAGATCACAGTGCAGCAGGACACTGTGAGCCTGAAGTGGGAGTACAAGACTCAGGTTCCTGAAGGTGCACGCGTGCACTGGCACGGTTTCCAGGCGGGGCAGTTCCAGCAGACATTCACCCTGCCCTCCCCAATCAACTCTGAGGCAGTTGAGGCAAGCGCCAGCGATGGTATTCTGACGCTGCATCTGCCGAAGGCTGAGCATGCGAAGAGCCGCACTATTAAAGTCAACTCGCGCTAACACTGGTTTGCTCCGCAAACATAAGTCATCCTGAATTTCGAAAAGGATGAGGTAGCGAAAAGAAAACCTCCTGAGATAGACTGGCATGAACGAAAGACACCTGTCGTCTTCAAGGAGGTTTTCGACATGTCATCTCAGTATCTCATACGTGAGGAGACCCCTCAAGTCTTGCCCTACGATGACGAGCTCATCGCGCAAGGACTCACGCGGCAACTGGCCTGCTATCTCTATCCGCTGCTCCTGCTCTTGGATCAGCGGCTCGATAAGCGGCTCGTGCGCACCTTTACTCGACTCGTCGAAGTGATCGTGACGTTTAAAGACAAGCTCACCGAGCAGATCATACCTCTCTATAAGCCCGAGTCCATTGGAACGAAGCAGGCTAGCGTCGTCCAAAACTCTCTGCACGATCCAACCTTTCTGCAAGCATGTATCGAACAGCTCGCGCTGAACGATGAGCAGTTGCTTGTCGCCTACGTAGAGGGAGAGACCATTTCAGAAGACCAGGTACAAACCGCTCTCGTACAGCAAGTTAGGGATGCAAAGCTCTCTCTCGTCTTCTTTGGCTCCGCTATCATTGGCGTCGAAGTCAAAGAACTGCTCGCCGATCTTGGCAGCTACTTTCCCTCCACAAGCAGTCTGGAAGAGGCTTCCTTATCGGGAGTCGTCTTTAAACTGGAGAGGGTGGCGACGGGAGAAAAGGTGGCGTATGTACGAGTCTTCCCGGGAACTATGCGTGTGAGAACCTTTGTGACGCTACACAGAAGAAAGCTTGACGGGAATAGCGATACGTATAGCGGAAAGATTCAAAAACTGCATCTGTTTTGGGAAGGGAAAACGGTGCAGGTACAAGAGGTAGGAGCAGGCGAGTTTTGTAAGGTCTGGGGATTGAAAGAGGTGAAGATAGGTGATGTAGTTGGAGAGGAGTCCGAGCATCTCAAAACGCTTCACTTCGCCATCCCTCAGTTGGAGACACAGATTGAGGCCACGCACCACGAACAAAATCATCAGCTCTATCAAGCTCTGCTGGAGCTATCAGAGGAAGATCCTCTGATCTCTGTTCTAAAGGATGATGTTCACCAGATTCTCTATCTACGCATCTTCGGCGAGGTTCAGAAAGAGGTCATCGAGACTCTGCTCAAGGAACAGCATGGTCTGGATGTTCGCTTCTCGGAGACGGGCATCATCTGTGTCGAAAAGCCCAGAGGTATAGGGAAGGCTCTAGAAATCATGGGGGCGGCAGAGAATCCCTTCGTGGCGACCGTTGGCTTTCTGGTTGAACCAGGGCCGTCGGTAGCGGAGTAACGTATACGTATACGTCTGGATCTCTGCCTCTGGCCTTTTATAGATCTGGCTGTGGGTGGCCGCCCATAACGAATCGACCGAGATTTTCATATTCTGGGTTAACTCATAGCCGGTCATCGGCTCAATACTCAAAAGTCCCAGAATAACGTGCTTTGTAGACATACAAAACCTTTACCATTCTACTTCTGCTATTCGTCGTATTGTATCCTGTTTTGCCTATTTATGAAAGAGTCTCTCTACACCTTCTTAAGAACTGTTATCGGTAGCTGCTCATTGCCCAAGCGAGCGACAACAGACACAAACCAATCCCAAAAGTCAATCAAATCTGTAACTTACCCCACCGGGGTTTGGTGCAATTTGCTATAATAGGCAATCTTCTACTCGTTGAGTAGCGGAAGCGAGATGGTAAAGCGGCTTCCCTGGCCAGGCTCGCTCTCCACTTTGATTGTCCCGTTATGCTGCTCAATGATGCCTAGAGCAATTGAGAGGCCAAGTCCCATTCCAGGTTCACTATGAGCGTTTTGACCACGATAGAAGCGCTCAAAGAGCCTGGGCAGATCTTCCTGAGCAATGCCGATGCCTGTATCAGCAATGGTGACGAACAGTTTTTGCTCTTTCCTCTCTGCTATTACTGTGACTTTGCCGCCATCGGGCGTGTATTTGCAGGCATTTTCCAGCACAATCAAAAATACCTGTTTGAGATAATCGGCGTTCCCCGAGACGGCGGCATCATCGAGCATCTCTAATCCTTGACATTCTAGAGAGATCTTCCGGTCAGGCGGGTAGCCCTGATGGTACGCCTCGCTGATGATATCGACGATCAGCAAAGGCTCACGCGCGAAAGGAGCACTGGCATCGGTGCGAGCGAGCAAGAGCAGTCGGGTGGTCAGACGAGCCATACGCTGAGCCTCCACGTGAATATTCTCCAACGCGTTCGTTTGAAATTCGGGGTCACTGCCCTGCTCTTTTTTCATCAGTTCAAGTGAAGAGAGCATGATCGTCAGTGGTGTACGCAGTTCATGAGAAGCGTCCGCCAGAAAGCGTCGTTGAAGATCATTGACCTTCTGTATGTGCAGGTACGTCTCTTCCAGAGAGTCTAGCATCCCGTTGATCGTCCGCGCCAGGCTATTAATCTCATCAGGAGGTCCCTCAACGGGTACACGTAGTCCGTGATCGCGTGTCAATGCTATGCGCGAGGCAGAGTCAGCGAGTCGTTCCAGAGGATGCAGCGTCTGGCGCACCAGGAGCCAGACAAGTAAGGCGATCACGGTAAGCATAACGAAGACGCCACTGTACATCAGTGTAAAGATCAGTGATTCTGAATCATCACCGACGGTACGAGCTGCGATGAGATAGCCCTGAAGCTGTCCTTTCACGATAATTGCTCGCCCATAGAAATAAAATGAGGTATGATCAATACTAATAAAACCAAGGTGTCCTGATGCAAGAGCTGGGCGCACTTGAGCGAGTGGAAACACCCTCCTGCCCATATTCGTCGAACTGACAATCGGCTTCCCCTGCTGATCTTGATACTGGAGAGAGATCCCAGTGGTATTGAAGGCATCCAACTGGCTTTGCATCTGAGCAGTATTGAGACTCGGTTCTTGAGCAAGGATGACGGAGAGAGAACTGACACTCTGCTGCAAGCGTTTTTGGTTCAGGTTGTCTAAAAGCTGGTAAGCAATGAGAAGTGTGGTAATGATGAATGCCAGGAGTCCGACCAGCAAAATGGCGATGATCCAGAGCGTCAAGCGTGTGCGGATCAGGCTGAACCAATGCGAAAGACGGTTGGCCATTGCTTACCCCCTCAACACATAGCCGACGCCGCGAATCGTCTGAATCACACGCGGAGCCCCGTCTACTTCCAACTTTTGTCGCAGATGTCCCATATGGACCTCCAGAACGTTTGTCTCCAATTCAGCATTGTATCCCCATACCTTTTCTAAAATCTGCTTGCGGGTCAGCACCTGTCGAGGATGACGCAGCAGCAAGAGGAGCAGATCGTACTCACGCGCCGTTAATTCTATCGGCTGCTCATTGCGGTAGACCTCGCGTGTGGATTGATTGAGTTGCAAATCTCCATAAGTGAGCAGCTCCTCGCTACTTGCATGACGACGCAACACTGCTCGAATCCGTGCGACCAGTTCCTCAAAGGAAAAGGGTTTGGGTACGTAGTCATCTGCCCCCAATTCCAGCGCGTTGACCTTGTCGGCGACATCATCGCGTGCCGTCAACATAATGATGGCAGTATCGCCAAGAAGACGTAAGCGACGACAGACCTCAAAGCCGTCAATACCTGGCATGGTGATGTCCAGTAGGGTCAGATGTGGCTGATATGTTTTTGCCTCTATCAGGCCAGTCTCACCATCTGAGGCGGTGTAGACCTCAAAGTGTTCGTAGGTGAGTCCTCGTTTAAGCAATGAGATGATTTTCTGGTCATCATCAACTAATAAGATACGGGTTGCCATAGCTGTTTCCTCGTGTATTTGGGCACGAGCATCATAGTTCTGTCAGGGTTTTCTATGTGTAATTGTCACATCACACACTACATAGAACTCTCGCTGTGTCATGCCAATTCCTCACTGAAAAAATCATACCATACTTATCCCTTTCTTCTGGTGGGATACAGCCATCCTTTTCCTTGCCACATTGAGCCCCTTTATCAAATCTTTATCTACGCTTCATATGAACTTCAGGAAGAGCACGTATGCTGGAGATAACACGACAAACCAATGAGCCAGTCGTACGGCTCTATCCGAATATCTTTGAGAAAAGGCATCTATGTTATTGAGACAAAGAATGTCCGTTCCCAAGACATTCATACAGAAGGAAAGACTTATGGCACAACACACAGTTGGAAGGACGGATGCACTTCGTCCGTCCTCTTCACACGCACCTTCATTACATACCGTCCTCATACTGCGTTTGATATGTGGACTTGTTGTTTTGCTCAGCGCACTCATCTCCTTTGTTGGAACGAGTTGGGACATCCAATGGCACACGCTCATTGGACGCGATCGTACACTCATCCCTCCACATGAGATGATGTTAACCGGAATCACGGTAGGAGGCATCGCAGCTCTGACAGTCATCATTACTGAAACGATCTGGGCGCGGCGTTACCAGAGCATGGCACAACAGTTTACTCCCTTTGCGGGTCTGTTCTCAGGTCCTCTCGGAGCCTATATCGCTGGTTACGCGGCACTCAACTCAGCGGTTGCATTCCCTCTGGATACCTACTGGCATACGTTGTATGGTATTGATGTAGACCTCTGGGCACCTTTCCATATCATGATTATCAGTGGCATGGCCTTTATGGCCTTTGGGGCCATCTACATGCTGGCTTCAGCCGCTCATCTCGCAGAACGTCTCCACGAGCGAAGGGCGGAGCGCAATGCACACCTGGGAATGATTGGTGCGCTTGCCACTTCATTGTCTCTGTTCACGCTTCTCACAGCTGAGGGCAGCGGTCCCGATCATGCTTTACAACTGGGTTTCACATCTATCAGTCTTTTTCCTATCCTCACAGCTTTTTTGCTAGGTTCTATGCTAGGTGGTGCCGCCTATGCATTTTCCTGGAGATGGGCCGCCACCAGTGTTGTCGGAGTGTCTTTTCTCTTGGTGCTAATTGATCATTTAGTAATTCCACCTGCGTTAATCTGGTTGATGCAAATTGAACAATTGACTTACCGCGGTGGGCAATCCTATCCACCATCAGTTTCGCTGGTCGCTATAATATGGCCCTTACTCTGTCTCGTGAGCGCAATCGTGATCGATCTGTGTGTTCAACGTGCTCGACAGCAGGGCTGGTCGGAGAGACGACTCTTCATTGGGATCGCTCTGGCTGTACTGGTTGGAGGCATTCCGCTCTCTATTAGACATCCTCTGGCTGCACTAGAGTGGGTAAATGGTGTAGGCGTTCCTAGCGCGTTACTGTCGCTTGTTGTTGGGGGTCTAGCAAGCGTAGTAGGAACAAAGCTTGGTCGAAGTATTGGCGAGACAACACGTACATTAGAAAGGTAGCACCGAGAGCATGACAAAGATGTTTCTCCAGAGGATATTACTCATTCTAGGAGTGGTTGGATTGGGATTTGTCCTCGTTGATCTGGGAATTTCGATAGCTGCGACCTTCCCCAGCGCGACTCCGACACGAGTAGATCAGGTGACGGCTGGTCCTTATCACTTGAAGGTCGGATTATATACCAGCCCGGCGAACGCAGGCTACGCTTTAGCTTTTTCAGTTGCACCCATGCAAGCAGTAGACAGGCCTCTGACCTATCATATCAATTCTCTTCCGGGTCAGGGGGTAGATGCTACTCCCATACGAGCAACATTCCAATCTGATCCAAACGTGCGCAATGGAATACAGGGTGCAGCAGAGATTACGGTCAAAGGTCCATGGATATTACAAGTCATGGTGAATGGTCCTGCTGGACAGGGAGTTGCGAACATCCCAATTACCGCCACGGCCCTGCCACCCATTCCCGTCTGGCTCGGCTGGATTATAGGATTCGTTCCTTTCTATATTGCCTGTGTGTTCTTCGTAATGCAAATGTCTCGTAACAGGAAAACAGAGCAGACGGAAGTCGAATACACATCTGCTCCAGAGATGAAGAGCAACACACTCACCATTTAGTTGCTACATAGAAAAGGAAGAGAGACACCAACCGGAGACGAAGCCAGAGGATTTCAGCTTAAGAGACCTGTGAAGAGTTTTCATGGGTCTCTCACCCTACAGACTGGCCAGGCACTGTTGTGCCTCTGCACCATTCATCGGCTTGTTATAGATCGTCGTTTATATATCAATGAAACATCGTTAGCGGCACAAGTTATTTCATAGTTGCTTTTTAGCACTTCATCGCATAAGCTTCATATAGAGCGCGCGGCTTCGCTTCTTTTTATAGCGTGCATAGCCTGCTCTGAAGGGGGTTCTTGTATATGATGATGGTCTCTGCATTGGTAACGCGGCAAACGGGGACGTAGAATCGGTGACGGCAGATAGCAAATACTCCAGGCAAGAGATGAAGCGTTTGTGGGTGAATAGCCATACCATACTCCCTTTTTTTTAACAGTTAAGCATGTTTATGTCTACTATACACAAACATTTGCCTGCTAGCAACATACTTCAACAATTCCCAAGTCCTCATTTGCAACGCTCTAACGATCAATGTGGGCGCAATTGATGAGATGGGATCACCCCACTAGCCCCTTCAAGCGAGGTGATGCGTCTCTCAATATTAGCAGCACAAGTGGGGGATGGTGCAGCTTGCGATGCAATGCTCCTGTTTTGACACCGGCCTTCTTCCAGCTGCGTAAGCACACTGCTCATCCTTTCAAACTTTGGGATGACTTATGTTTTTGCCTTGATTGTCTTCTTGCACCGCATTATACTTCTATCTGAGAATAGTAGAGCATTCAACTATCGACACGCAACCATTTTTCTTTTCTTCTGATTGCATTTGTAAGATGAGCTTCAAACGTGTATTGTATAAGGAGTCATGATGACATTCCGTTTCACACGCAGAAGTGTCTGGTGGGCATTGACATGCTCTTTGATTGTAATTTTTGGTAGTAATATGAGTTTGACGTTTGCTTCGCAACATGGAACTGCATTGCCCGCTGCACGGGTGAAGGTGCATTATTTCCGCTTCGATAATAACTACACGGACTGGAACCTATGGATGTGGCTTGTTGCAAGCGATGGGTCTAGCTACGATGGTGCTCAATACGATTTTAGCGCCACCAGTGATGCGTTTGGAGTTGTCGCTGATGTCTCGGTTCCACCTGCGGCGACACAGACGAGCGCAACTGCTACAGTTGGCTTCCTCGTTCGGTTGGGCAACTGGCAGGCAAAGGATGTGCCGCAGAATCGATTTATCACGTTGTCGAACAATACCGCTGAAGTCTGGCTGATTTCTGGCGATCCTGGTATTTATACTTCACTACAGGATGCAGAAATGAGTAAAGAGCCGCACGTCGTCAATGGCTATCTAGAGAGTGTCAACACGCTTGTGACGAAGCTCTCTCAACCACTTACATTTCCTTACCAGGCTAACAATGTTACAGTAATCGATAGAACGACTGGTCAGATGCTCTCTGTAACGAGCGTCGAGAGCATGCCCGGCTCCGAACAGCATGCACAGAGCGATCTAGTTCGGGTCACGCTTGCTCAGACACCAGATATCACACACGAACTTCAGGTTGCTTTTCGCGGCTATCGAGCCAACTCGGTACTGCCACGGAATGTGTTGAACGACGAACGCTATACGTTTACAGGCGATGATATGGGCAACACCTACAGGCCTGAAGAGACAACCTTCCGTGTTTGGACTCCAACGGCGTCAGATGTGCAACTGCTTCTCTACAACTCGGAAGCCGGGGCACTGACAGAACAGATTCCGATGCATCGTAGCGATCAGGGAAGCTGGTTTGTACGCGTGAAGAGCAATCTGGAAAACTGGTTTTATCTCTACCAAGTGACAATTTATGGTCGGACACAGACTGCGGTTGATCCGTACGTGAGAGCAATCGCCGTCAATTCCACACGTGGTATGATTGTGGACCTGCATAAGACAAATCCCTCCGGCTGGCATCAAGATTCGTATGTCAAGCTTGCGAACCCGACTGATGCGGTTGTCTATGAGACACATATGCGTGACTTCTCGGTTGATGCGAATTCAGGCATCGTTAATAAAGGGAAATATCTGGCGTTTACAGAACGGGGAACGACTGGTCCTGAAGGAGTCTCGACGGGAATAGATAGTTTGAAGAGGCTCGGTGTAACCCATATTCACATCTTGCCAGTAGCCGATTTCGCCAGTATCGACGAAAACACACCCGATCAGTACAACTGGGGCTATGATCCGCGCAACTATAACGTACCGGAGGGAGCGTATGCGACGACTCCCCACGGCACAAAACGTATCACCGAGTACAAGCAGATGGTACAGAGCTTACACCATGCGCATCTTGGTATCATCATGGATGTCGTTTACAATCATACCTTCAACACACAGATCTCCGACTTTGACAAGCTGGTGCCGCAATACTACTATCGTACCGACTACTCAGGCAATTACACGAATGGTTCTGGTGTTGGCAACGAGGTCGCCTCCGAACGCCCAATGGTGCAGAAGTTCATTCGCGACTCGCTGAAATACTGGGCGTGCAATTACCATGTCGATGGTTTTCGCTTTGACCTGATGGCGCTGTTGGGCACGGATACGATGCGCAAAATTTCGGAGGATCTGCACGCCATCAATCCCAACGTGATTATCTATGGAGAGCCATGGACAGGTGGCGATTCAGGCTTGCCCGCCGATCAGTTGCTCACCAAGGGGCAGCAGCGTGGGCTGGGGATCGCGGTCTTTAATGATAATGTTCGCAACGGGCTGATCGGCTCGGTCTTTGAGCGCACCGCTCAGGGCTTCGCAACCGGAGCCAGCAACCAGGAAGATAGTATTAAAAAAGCTGTTATAGGCAGTATCAGCAACTTCACTGCGGCACCCAGTGAGACGATGAATTACGTAACAAGTCATGATAATCTGACCCTGTGGGATAAAATTACCGCCAGTACACCGGGTGCAACGGAAGAACAGCGCATCCATATGGACGAGCTGGCGCAAGCTATCGTGCTCACCTCTCAAGGTGTGCCATTTATGCAGGGAGGGGAGGAGTTCCTGCGTACAAAGGGTGGCAACGATAATAGCTATAATGCTGGAGATGCAGTAAACCAGTATGATTGGGCACGAAAGGCACGCTATCTGGACGTGTTCAACTACTACGCGGGAATGATTGCCCTGCGCAACCATCACCCGGCGTTCCGCATGCGCACAGCCGAGCAGATTCAGCAGCATCTCTCGTTCCTGGAGAGTCCGAACAACACCGTTGCCTTCCAGCTAGCAGATAACGCGAATGGTGATAGCTGGAAGAATATTGTCGTCGTGTACAATCCCAATCAAGCGGAGACTACACAGAATCTCTCGCCGGGGACGTGGAATATTGTTGCGACACAGGGCCAGGTGAACGAGAAGGGGCTGGGACAGGCAACAGGGTCGGTAAACGTAAAGGCCATCTCCTGTATGGTTCTGTATCAAAAGGAATAAACGTGTTGCCTGTTCAATTTAAAACAGCGTGGCTCCTGTATGTTTCAGGAGCTACACTGTTTTTTACCAGGTATTTTCTGTTTGCTTAATATGCTACAGTTTGTTGTCGTGCCAGAGGCGATTGACTGCGCCCAATCAAACCTCCCAGGAGTCCAAAGAGCGCGCCAAAGCCCAGACTAAGGGCAAAGAAACTACCAAAGAACAGGAGCGAGATGCCGACCACTTGCGCATTTGTCAGGGTCCAATGCAAGCTATTGCCGTTGCTATCGAGGGCCTGCTGAAACACGATGCGAGCGGTGTCAGCGCTCACAAGCGACAAGATCAGACCATAGACCATCATAAGAATACCACCAACGAGTGCTGCCCAGAAGCCACCCATTGTTCCGGCACTGGCCCGACCTGTCTTTTGGGCAGCGAGAAAGCCCGCTACACCAAAGCCAAGCGCCCAGAGTATCCAGCTTCCAAAACCGAAGGTGCTGAAGAAAGGCGCACTGACAAGATCTAAGAGAATTTGTATAACGCCAAGTGCCACGCCAACGATCAAGCCATAGTTCAGAGCAACGCGTGTCCACGGTCTCGCAACAGTAGCTACTGGTGGCGATGGGAATTGACTAGAGGGATTGGCTGGTGAATCCATGTTTTGCATAAGTACCTTACCTCCTTACAAGATTCTAGCAGAGAATAACATACCTGCTTTGCTACATCATAAGAATGCTGTTACGCGCCCCAAACCTATGATCCATGGAAACTTCGTAACAAACATGTTCAATATCATCCATTCACAATGTTTGATATTGTAATCAACAAATAGTATTACGAAACTGGGCAAGCTGAGGTATACAGAATCAGAAGGATTTTTGATCGAACTCTCGATTCTAAGAGCTAGACAAAACTTTGCTGCTCGTTTGTAAGCAGCAGTATTTTGCTAGAACTATTTCAATTTAATCTAGAGATTTGATCAAGATAATAAAAAACGAAGGATAGTATCCATTCTCACATTATAAGTATAACAGAAATCGCTACGCATGTCTGTAATTATACATACTGTTCTTAACGGCCTGGCAAAGTATACTCTGAAAAGATTTCTCTTCTTTCTATTCTCGTTTTCTTCCTCAAGGAGGTTATTTTATGGATCTTATACTCATCCGTCATGGTGAATGCAATACACACTCCATTGACGATACACTTACAGATGTAGGCAAACGGCAGGCACAACAGATTGGACAAAGGCTAGCAAAGATGTCAATTACAGCGCTTTTGAAAGGAACAATAGATGGCTTATCTTCCGGCCATAGCAGTAGAAGTTCTGAGTATCAATGATCAATCCCACCTCTACGGTTCGTAGTACACGATTCCACATGACACTCTCTCCATATTTAGGGAAAAATGAAGTACAATAAGAGGAAAAGATTCTATCTATGGTGGGGAGAAAGAGTTTCTTATGAAGCATCTGTTACTCGAAAGGCTCCAACAGGAACCGATTTTGTGCGATGGAGCGATGGGAACGCTGCTCTATCAGCGCGGTGTTACCTATGATCAGGGGTTTGATGCGCTGAACCTGTTCCAACCAGAACTCATCCAGAGCATTCACAGTGAGTATTTGAGCGCGGGAGCGCAGATTATCGAAACGAATACGTTTAGTGCAAACCGGGTGAAGTTAGAGGCGCATAATCTAGGGGATCGTGTGCGTGAGATCAATTCTCGCGCGGCACGTATCGCATTAGAGGCGCGCGAAATCTCAGGGCGTCCTGCCTTTATCGCGGGCGCTATCGGACCAACAGGGCGTCCATTACAGGCACCCGATGAGGGGCGTTTGAATGCACTGCGCGCAATCTTTCGCGAGCAGATCGAGGCACTACAAACGGGCGGCGTCGAGCTACTGATTCTTGAGACGTTTTCAAACTTGGCCGAACTGCGCCAGGCTGTGCTGGCGGCAAAAGAGGTCGGTGGCCTGCCGATTGTAGCGCAGATGAGCTTTCACGAGGATGGTCATACGCTTTCGGGTCAATCAGCGGCACGAGTTGCCACTGTATTGAGCGATCTGGGTGTCGATGTTATGGGAGCGAACTGTAGCGTTGGACCTGCCGCAACACTGAATGTGCTCAATGAGATGATCACAACCGTGAAAGGGCTTGGCATCAGCGAACCGCTGTTCTCGGCACAGCCAAATGCTGGTCTGCCGATGCGTATCGACAATCGTTTCTTCTACGTCTCCACTCCTGACTACTTTGCCGACTACGCACTGCGCTTTGCAGAGGCAGGAGTGCGTTTGATCGGTGGCTGTTGTGGCACTACGCCACGCCATATCGAAGCAATGAGTAAAGCCCTCGCAGAACGCTACGGTTCATCCTCACAATTTTCGTCTGCCGGTGTGACAGTCAAAGAGACAGGGAAGGTTTCCGAGAAGAATAGCACGAACGGCAAATCTCAAGGTCAGGCGGTGACGCGACTGATTGAGGAGGAGACGATACTGCCTCAGGAAGGAACACGGACGCGGCTACAAGAAAAGCTAGAGGCGGGTGAGTTTGTGATCAGTATCGAACTGGACCCACCGAAAGGCTTGAATCCGACGAAATTGCTGACAGGCGCGGCGCTCCTGCAAGAGGCGGGGGCGGACTTTATCAATATTGCAGATAGCCCGATGGCACGTGTGCGCATGAGCTGTATCGCTCTAGCGCGCTTGATTCAAGACCACCTGGGCATTGAAACGATCATTCACTTTACTACACGTGACCGCAACCTGATGGCGCTGCAATCAGAACTGCTGGGAGCGCATGCGTTAGGCATCCGCAATATTCTGGCTCTGACCGGAGATCCGTTGCGCGTTGGTGACTATCCTAATACAACTGGTGTGTGGGACGTTGACTCGATAGGCCTGATTCAGGTGATTCGCGGCATCAACGAGGGTCATGACGCAGCGGGTTCTCCTCTGAGCGCAAAATCGTCGTTTCACATTGGCTGTGCACTCAATTTGAACATGACAGATGAGGAGACGGACCGCGAGATCGAGAAATATCAGCGCAAACTTGAGGCGGGGGCAAACTTCATCATGACGCAGCCAATATACGAGATGGCTCCACTTGAACGCTTTCTGCAACGTGCAGGGAAGCCACCGGTGCCAATGTTACTGGGCTACGTTCTGCTACACAGCTCGCGACACGCCGAGTACCTGCATAACGAAGTTCCTGGAATCACCATTCCAGAGGAGGTACGGACGCGTCTCAAGGGTGCAGGGGAACATGGACATGAAATGGGCTTGCAGATTGCGCAGGAGTTGCTCCAGCAGGCAAACAATGCCATTCAAGGAGTCTATCTGCAACCGTCATACCGGCGCTACGATGTCGTCAGTGAGTTGATCCAGACATTGCGCGCAACGCATGAGACAAAGAAAGAGAATGCACAAACATGATCTCTTCTGATTATTAGAAGAGACCATGCAGATGCTTTTTCAGATCTAGCGAAAGCGGTTACCTTTTTTAAAAGAATTGGCAGAACTCAGTCTAATAGAAAGAGCCAGAAAATTCTGGCTCCATCCTCCCCCATCTCGTCTAGTGAACGATTAGCGATGATAGTCTTGAGACGCATCAAGAGATAGGAGCAAAAGCGGCTCAGGAGCCAGTTCCTGAAACGAACTTTCTGTTTCTTGAGGGGTACGAGACAGTTGCTGCGATGGATACCTGAGGGCATACTGTTTACTCGTGGCGGGGAGATAGAAGCCGTCAGGAGCCATCCATCCAGTAGGACGCGAGACAATTTTGATCTGAGGAAGATGCGCAGGGAAAGGCAGGTGATAATCGCGTAGATAACAGGTAAGCAGCGTTACAAGATGCTCTTCGGCGTCCAGCACCGTCTCCGCGTAGATAAAAGAGTAGACATCATGTGTTCCAACAGTGGCATGACCCGTATAAAGAGTCTTCATCGAAAAACCCTTTCTGCTAGAGGGAAGATGAGGATTTGTGTAGCTCTGTGCTAAACCGTACGACATTCCTGCGTATATTATACTTGTCGGGGAGATAATGTGCAATTGGTTAGAGGGGCAATTTTCGAGAAAGCGGGAAGGGCATTCTTGAGAATGAACACGGCGTATTGTCACAGTGGGAAGTGGTAAAACGAGGCTTGCAAACCAGCCGCACACGTAGTATACTGAGTGCAATCGCTTTCTATTGTCGTAGCTAGTTTTATAAAAGAGGAGATTTGGCCTATCAACAGGGATTTTCGGGGGAACGACCGCCCGCGTGAGACACGAGTAAATGAGCGTATTCGTGCGCGTGAAATACGCCTGATTGACGAGAATGGTGAGATGCTGGGAGTGATGCCTCCAATACGGGCCCTGGAGATCGCACGGGATCGAGATCTTGACCTGGTCGAGGTATCTCCCAATGTGGTTCCACCTGTGTGCAAGCTGATGGACTATGGGCGTTTCAAATACGAGCAAGCGAAGAAAGAGAATGAGGCGCGCAAGAACCAGAAGACCATCACGCTTAAAGAAATTCGTATGCGGCCACGTACCGACGAGCATGATGTCGAAGTAAAGACGCGCAAAATCCAAGAGTTCCTCGCGGAAGGTGACAAAGTACGTGTCAGCGTGCAATTCCGTGGACCGGACATGCGCCATCCTGATATTGGTCGGAAGTTGCTGGATGGGATTGCAGATGCACTAAAAGGAATGGCGACTATCGAGCGCACCCCTGTGATGGAAGGTCGTATGATGTCGATGATTGTTTCTAAGGCTCCCGGTTGGGAACCGCCCAAGAAACAGACAGCCTCTTCCGCAGACAAAACCAATGCATCGCATGCAAGCCACAATGATTCGTCAGATACCGATGACGAATTAGAGACTGAGCAGGAGTAAACGCTCTTCTGTAGGCTGTTCAGGGTATTCTTCTCTAGAGAACAGCTACACATAGCATACAAACGTACAGGTGTAGTTCGGCTGAACTACACCTTCTTTCTATTGTGCTCGATACTCTCAATTACTGCACTTACCCTATTGTTCTCTGGATCGCGTCGTTCTACTGTAAATGTGTAGAGAATTGGGTGTTGCGAGTAGGACAATTGACTTTTTCAAGCAGAGCGAAGTAAGATAGGATACTATAGAATGTCTAAGAAAGTATGTACCTCCAGCGACACCACTTACTCGTGTAGAGGTATATAGGGAGGCCACGCAGTGAGTAGATACGACGATCCAAGCTGGTATGAAGATCCACCGAATATACATAATAATCCGACATCTTCCAGGCCAATGGGACAGCCGGCACAACCGATGTATGATGATTTTGATCGCTACCCGTTTCTCCCGCCTGAGAACGGGTTTCGCCCCCCTACTCCTCCGGCCACCACTCCCCCTACCCCACGTTTTAACTGGCAACGTTTTCTTGGGCAAGGATTGGTATTGATCGCTCTTCTGGTTATCGCCTTCTGGGGAGGTTGGCTCTGTCACCAGTTCTTCGGACAAAGCTTTGACCAGAGCAATCAGTCGAAAGCATACTCGCAACTCGTCCAGGACGCATGGAACAAGATCGATCAGAACTACGTTGATCGCAAAGCGTTAGACTATAAGAAAATGGCGTATGCAGCGATCAATGCCATGACACAATCTCTTGGGGATACCGGGCACTCGCGCTTTATGGACCCGAAGACGGTCCAGAGCGAGAATCAGCAATTGAGCGGCAAATTTACAGGCATTGGCATCTATCTGCACCAGGATATGAATACCAAACAACTGGTTATCACAGCTCCCATTCCTGGCTCTCCGGCGGAGAAAGCAGGTCTCAAACATGGCGATGTCATTGTAGAGATCAATGGCACCAACATGCAGGGAAAAGATACAAATGCAGCGAGCAGCTTGATTCAAGGAAGCGCCGGTACAAATGTGACACTTAAGATCAAGCGTTCAGGCGAGGAGCAGTTGCGCGCGTTCACTATCACGCGTGCAGAGATCCAGGTGCAGAACGTCATTATGCATTACATACCTGAAAGCCATATCGCGCATATTCAGGTGGTGCAATTTGCCAGCAACGTTGCTAAAGACGTGCGTGACCAGGTGAACAAAGCGAAAAGCATGGGCGCGACAAAGATTATCCTGGACCTGCGCGACAATCCCGGTGGTATTCTCAACGAGGCCATTGACATGAGCAGTCTCTTCCTGAAAGATGGCAATGTCCTGCTCACCCAGGACAGTTCAGGACGGCGCACACCTATTGCGGCCAAAGGAAATCCGATAGATACGACCTCACCAATGGTTATTCTCGTGGATAACAACTCAGCAAGTGCGGCAGAAATCGTTTCGGGAGCACTCAAAGACAATAAGCGTGCTACTATTATCGGTCAAAAAACTTTTGGTACAGGAACAGTCCTCGATCAGTTTTCTCTTTCAGACGGTTCAGCCCTGCTGCTTGGTACGCAAGAGTGGCTCACGCCCAACGGACAGTTTATTCGCCAGGACCCCAATAAACCTGGTAGCGGCGGCATCGTTCCCGACATTACTGTTCCTAAAGAGGGGGAACAGAATCCAGTAATTCTGACACCGAACGATGAAAACGCTGCCAATATGACGGAGCAACAGATCATCGGTAGCGGGGATGTGCAGATGAATGCGGCGCTCCAATATCTTAAGGAGCAAAAGTAGAGACAACACAGTCAGTCAAGTAGGTCAGCATTCAGGTGGTGGCGCACATTGCCGCCTGGTAGTACTTGCTCGTTGGAGCATGACCGAGGAGTGGAGCGATAAAGCGTGTTGCCTCCACTACCTTGTCTAGATCAACTCCCGTCTCTATGCCCATGCCATGCAGCATATAGACAAGGTCTTCAGTGGCAAGGTTACCTGCGGCACCAGGAGCATAGGGACAGCCACCCAGACCGCCAGCAGCGGAATCAATGGTGCTTACCCCTATCTGCAAGGCCATTAGAACATTGGCTAAAGCGGTACCGCGTGTGTCGTGGAAGTGCACACCCACCTTTGCAAGTGGAATACCTCCTTCGTGTACCAGGAGATTAAGCATGTCTACGACCCCTTTTGGAGTCGCAACACCAATAGTATCGCCAAGGGAGAGTTCAGCAACACCCATCTCTAGAAGGGCCTGAGCAACAGAGAGAACACGTTGAGGATCAACTGCCCCCTCATATGGGCAGCCGAAGACGGTTGAGATGTAGCCGCGTACCGCCACACCCTCTTGCTGAGCCAGAGCTACTACAGGACGAAAGTTTGCTAAGCTTTCGGCGATGCTAGCGCGAATGTTATGCCTCGTGAAGCTCTCACTGGCAGCGGTAAAAACGGTGACGGAACGCACGCCAGCGGCAAGGGCACGTTCCATTCCCTTCATATTAGGCACTAACACAGGATATGCTGTATTGGGGAGTTGTTGGAGTTGGGCCATCACCTCGCCTGCATCACTCAATTGAGGAATTGCACGCGCGCTAACGAAAGAGGTCGCTTCCACGACGGGAAGGCCTGCATCAGCGAGCAATTGGATAAACTGAACTTTTTGTGCAGTAGGAATAGTGACCTTTTCGTTCTGCAAGCCATCACGTGGCCCGACCTCAACGATCCTTACCGACGTTGGTAAAGAAGAGTAAGCTTGCATAGCATTATGCTCCCCGATATTCATAGTGAGAAGGCTCCTTTGCCTCCTCGTGTCCTTTGCTCTCTTGCTGCCCCTGTTTCTCACGCTCTTCAGGAGATGGTAGAACCAGGAGGCCAGCATGCTCATCCATCTTCTGCAGCTCGCGAACGACGCGAATCTTCAGGATACGTCTCCCTCGCGTTGCAAGAACAGTGAAGAGCAGATTCTCAAAACGAATTGTATCACCGCTACTGGGGATCTTATCAAGCTGAGCGTAGACGAAGCCACCGAGCGTCTCGTAATCCACATCTTCAAGTTTCATATCCATCAGCTCGTTGAAATCGTAGATGCTCATCTTCGCATCGATAATATATTCATCCTCACTGATCTTCTCGTAGAGCTTCTCTTCGTGGTCGTATTCATCCTGGATATCACCCACAATCTCTTCCACGAGATCTTCAATCGTCACCAGGCCAGCCACAGAGCCATACTCGTCTACCACAATCGCCATATGAGTGCGGCTCTGACGCAGTTCGCGCAGCAGATCATCAAGTTTCTTCGTTTCCGGTACATAATAAGCCGGACGGACCAGCGCACGAATGGGAGCGCTTGCATGATTCTCACGCATCTCTCTGAGCATATCTTTCGTGTACAAAATGCCCACGATCTCGTCGAAACCGACGCTCTCTTCATAAACCGGGATACGCGAAAAACCGCCTTGGAGCGCCACATCAACCGCCTGTGTCACAGTTGCCACACTCGACAGCGTCACCATATCGATGCGCGGCACCATCACCTCACGTACCGTCGTATCGGCGAACTCGAAGATACTGTGAATCATCTCTGTCTCTTCCTCTTCGAGCACACCCTCTTCCTCACCAACCGTCACAAGCAGGCGCAACTCCTCCTCAGTCACAAACGGGCTACGATTGCGTCCAGAGCCACCGAGGATACGAACAAAAACAGAGGTAATCGCGCTGAGAAACCAGATCAGAGGGCGGAGCAACCAGGCGACGGCACGTACAGGACCAATCAATGCACGCGCCCAACGCAATGGATTTTGTACAGCAGAAGTTTTGGGAGAGATTTCGCAGAAGATTAAGACAACCAGTGAGATAAGGACACTTGCCAGCAGCTCTCCCCAGGCCTCCGAGAAGCGCAATGCCAGCACCGTCGCCATACTTGAAGCAACAATGACCGCAACACTATTCACAACGAGGATAGTTGAGAGAAAAATGTTAGGCTGAGCGAGGAGTTGCTCAATCTTGATCGCTGTAGGATCACCTTCTTCAACGAGATTCTTGAGCTTAATACGGCTGATAGAAGTCAGAGCCGTTTCAGCAGCGGAAGCAATTGCACAAAGGATGAGGGCTACAACCAGAATAATAAGTTGTAGCCACGACTCACCAGTAAATTGCGGAATACGAAAGTCTATACCGGCGGCTAAACTAGCTAAGCCAGGGCCGTCCATATGTAACACCTATTCCTTTTTTGTATTCCCCCCTACAGGAACGTCATCGTCCGCAGGCAGCATACGAAGCAAGCGAGCAGGAACGCCAACAACCAGAGCGTAGGGGGCAACATCTCTGTTTACAACAGCACCAGAGCCAGTATAGGCGTGATCGCCAATGACCACAGGTGCCACTAATATGGTATCAGAACCGATAGACGCATGATCGCCGATCTGCGTCTGATGTTTCTGTTTGCCATCGTAATTTGAGGTAATCACACCGGCAGCGATATTCACATGCTCGCCCACCGTCGCATCGCCAATGTAGCTGAAGTGATGCATGTCCGTTTCGGCCCCGATGTAGGAGTTTTTGACCTCGCCAAAGTTCCCCATGCGCACACCACGAGCCAGGTGTGCCCCAGGACGGCAGTGAGCAAAAGGACCAGCCGTCACGTCATCCTCAAGCTGTGATTCTTCGATCACAGAGTTGCGGATTATACATGTATTACCAATAGTTGAGCTGTCAATTGTTGTATCTGGCCCAATGCGACAGCCAGAGCCAATGCTTGTCTTTCCACGCAAGAGCGTTCCAGGCAAAAGTGTTGTGTCGGGGCCGATCTGCACATCCTCATCGATATAGGTAGTAGCAGGATCGAGCAGCGTTACACCCGCATACATATGGCGCTCTAGAATGCGACGGCGCACGACCTGTTCTGCTTCAGCAAGCTGCACGCGATTATTCACACCCAGCGTTTCATCGAGTGTGCCCTCAACAGTAGCAATCGTGCGCTTCTGCCTTGCAGCGAGCGCGATCAGATCTGTCAGATAGTACTCACCGGAGGGATTACGTGGGAGCGTCTCTAGATGAGACCAGAGCCACTCGCGCTCAAAGCAGTAGACTCCCGAATTCACCTCGCGAATGAGCAGTTGTTCCGCACTCGCGCGCTTGACCTCAACAATCTCCAGGACACGGCCCTGGGAATCGCGCACGATGCGTCCATAATCAGATGGTGACTCGGTACGTGCCGTCAAAAATGTCACCGTTGCCTGCTGCTCCAGATGCGTTGTCAAGACCTGAGCCAGCATCTCGCTACGTATCAGAGGTGTATCGCCATAGCAGACGAGCACAGTTTGAGGAAGAGGTTCTAAAGCATCAACGATTGAACGTGCGGAAAGGACCGCGTGACCGGTACCGAGTTGTTCTTCTTGAGTAGCATAGAGACAGCGCTCTCCAAAGGCGGAAACGATCTGGCCTGCTTCATGTCCAAGCACAACAATAGGGCGATGTGTCTCCACATCTAGAGAGTGGGAAGAAAAAGCACGTGTAGTAGGAATAGCTTCAACAGTTGTGAGTACATGTGCCAGGAGGGGACGACCAGCCAGAAGGTGAAGCATCTTTGGTAATGCCGAGCGCATCCGAGTACCCTTGCCTGCCGCAAGGACGACGGTTGCATATGTGTTCATAGTGAATAGATAAACCTTTTTTTTATTTTTCAGAGGTGTTAAATATACTCGATACCGCTAGCGGAAACCCTACGACCTTCCTCCGCCCTCTGATATCGAAGATATCGGATCGGGTACCAGGATTCGAACCTGGGAATAGCAGATCCAAATTCTGCTGCCTTACCACTTGGCCATACCCGAACACTTCAGAGAAGCTTTCTTCTTTGGAGAAGGGCTGCTCTTCTGTACGGATGTATATTACACGAAAGCCTCGATTTTGTCAACATATTTTGCAGGAAAATTTCTCTTATTTTTCCTTGAGGAGTCTCTCCACTCGCAGAGTTACATGTCTGCTAAACCGACACCTTTTTCACCATCAGACTGCAATCATGTAATGCTACGCTCTTTATAGAGTTCGGGAGAACTGAAGTATTGAAAGGATAATTTATCAATGGTAACACACGAAAACACAGCTAGCATCATTACTTCTCACACAGCAGCGGAAGAACAGGTAGCACCCCGTCGCACCATTCTTAAAGGAGCGGTCGCTGGTATTTCCAGCCTGACATTGCTGGGAGTCGCATCACAAATCGCACATGCACAGCCTCAAACTCATCTCGGTGGAGGTGGAGGCGGAGGTGGGAAGTGTACACAGGACTCGATTGTTGACATTCTAACAGTTGCACGCACTGCTGAGCAGTTGGCAGTCACATTCTATAGCAATGGCTTGGCGAACGCGGACAAGCTTGGCTTACAAGGCGAGGAATTGAAATATATCAAAGCAGCGCTGATTGAGGAACAGATTCACCAGCAGTTTTTCACATCCGTGGGTGGAAAATCGCTGGCGACAACGTTCAGTTTTCCCAAAGGGAAACAGACGTTTGAGGATCTGAGGACCTTCATCGAGACACAGCAGCAGCTTGAAGGTGTCTTTGACTCAGCATTTCTTGCCGCGATCAAAGAGTTTGCCCAACTTGGTCGTGGCGATCTGGCACAGATAGCAGGACAGGTAGCCTGCATCGAAGCGGAACATCGTGTGCTTGGTCGGGCAATTCTTGGCCTCTCACCCGCCGACAACTGGGCATTCACACCAGTGTTTCTCGCTCGTGTAGGTGACGCCCCCAAATTAGTAAGCGATGCGGGCTATCTCAGCCCTGTGAAAGGCAATAGTTACACATATGAAGAAGTGAGCACTGCTGACAATGGCGTCGAACAGCGTACTCCTTTCTCGGTTGGAAACTGTACAGCAGGAGGGGAACGTTAAACAATTGACGCATCTTCATAGAGGAAGATAACAGTATTCTCCATCATAGGAAAGAGCAGAACGAACACAAGAATCGTTCTGCTCTTTCCCAAAGAATTAATTCTTAGCTATATTTCGCTTTTAGGCTCTAGCTCGAACAATATCGCATCCAAAGCATTAACCGGATTTTTTCTACGAGCAACACGCCGAAAAAGCACAACGCTACAGATTGTTCCAACAACAAGTGCAATAAGGGTTGTTATCCAGAAAACAACAAATCCACTTAAACTCATCTTCCCTGACCTTTCATCGAGCCGAAATTGCCAGTGTACAAGTGGCACGTGACAGTGATATATACAATGCACTCAAAGTACGATTCGTATAAACTATACAACGTATTCATAGACGATATACAAACGGATAGCCGCTCAGCTGATGCGTCCAAAGGGGACGAAAGCAGAAGCGCAAGAGTCAGTGAAATTGCGCTAGACGTTTCAAGAAAGTTTGGGAAGGTTCGAGGCAAGCATGCTCCCTACGCTCCGTTAGGTACAGCCCTCGCTGTACCTTCAGCTTCCATTGAATAAATTGATCACACATGTTCGATAGCGCCCTCAGTCACGCTTCCATCAGCAGCGATTTTGAAGACGCGTGCGTAGGGAGGATCGGGATAGAAACGATGCGAAAAGATAATATAGAGATAGCCACTCCGTTTGGCCCAGTCGATATCACGAGCCGAGGGATAGGCTTCCGATTTGGGATGCGAGTGATAATAGATCAGATCCCCATCATATGCATCGATATCATTGTAGATGCGCACAATATCGCTTTCGCTGATAATTGAGAAGTCGTCGGGATGCTCAGCGGCGTTGGCGGTGGGGTAGTCTTTCACCACGAGTTCTCCTTTGCTTCCTAAAGCTCCACATGCTTCATCTGGATAGCCAGCCACAATATGCTCAAGCATCGCTTGATAGATCGTTTCAGGGATACGCACAACAAATTCCGAATTGCCTACCATAATATTTTTGCCTCTACATCAATACTTTCCAGGTCACGCGTCCAGATATCTTCGCTCAGATACTTCCAACCGCCATCCGCCAGCAGGACAACGATTTTGCCCCGTTCCATACTCTCTGCAACTCGCAAAGCCGCATGTAAAGAGGCACCGCAGGATGGACCGCCAAAGATACCTTCCTGATCTTTAAGCTGACGAGTCCTGCGAATCGCATCTACTGCCGAAACGAGAACCTTAGCATCAAGCAGGGATGCATCAAAGACAGGAGGGACAAAGCCATCATCCAGGCTACGTAACCCCTGTACACCTTCTCCCTGCTGCGGCTCGGCAGCAACAATTCTGATAGTGGGATTATACTCTTTCAATCGTCTTCCATTACCTGTGAGTGTCCCGCCGGTGCCTAAACCAGCAACAAAGACATCGAGATCGGGAAGATCAGCGATAATTTCAGGAGCCGTCCCATCATAGTGCGCACAGGGATTCGCAGGATTGCCATATTGATAGAGCATGACATAGCGCTTCTCCCGCTCAACCAGCTCATTCGCAAGCTTAACAGCGCCATTGCTTCCGAGCGCACCATTGGAAAAGACTATGCTGGCTCCGTACAGCTCTAACATCTGGCGACGTTCGGAAGTGACGTTATCGGGCAAGACTGCAATAAACGAATAGCCTTTGATGCGTGCAATCATAGCAAGAGCAATACCGGTGTTGCCGCTTGTTGGTTCCAATAGAGTCGAGCCGGGTTGCAGCCTGCCGTTCGCCTCAGCCTCCTCGATCATTTTCAGAGCAATACGGTCTTTCACACTCCCGGTTGGATTTGCCCCTTCTAGCTTGGCATAGACCTGGACGCCTGGGCGAGGGCTAAAGCTTTTCAGTTCCACAAGCGGAGTATTGCCGATAGTTTCCAACAGGCTCCCGTAGCGCATAGTGCTCTCCTGGCGTCTCCTAGTGTCCTCCTGCCATAGCAGGTAAGAGGATCACAGTATCATTGGCTCCGACTGTTGTCTGGAGTCCCTGCAGATAGCGAACATCCTGATCGTTTACATAGACATTGATGAAGCGGCTCAATTCTTGCTCTGGCTGAATCTGCTCCTTCAAAGCAGGGTAGTGCTGAAAGAGATCGGAAAGCACCTCTGCGAGTGTAGAACCCTGAGCCGTAACCTGCTTGGAGCCACCAGCAGATGAACGTAGGACAGGCGCTAAGCGAACGGTTGCCATGATTTCTTCCTCCAGTAGAATAACTAAGATCTTATACGAAAACGGACGCCGCTTCTCTTGGTAGACACAAACGGACGCTCTTCGCAGAGCGAGCTGCGCTCGGGTTTGTGCAAGGAGTGTATCGCGGCTCGTGCCTCGCACTCAGGTTTGCGGGTAAGCACTAAATAAAGTGACGCGAGGATAGAGTTGTTCTATCCTCACGTGTTGTGCACGCACTGCCTAAGCAGGAACGGCACAAACATCTGCATAGGTGGGGAGATTCTCAGGGTGAGCGTTCTCGCCGCAGGCCAGACACTTGGGGTCGCGGTAGAGACGCAGTTCATTGAACTCGCCAGCTAGCGCATCATATGTCTGGAGGCGACCAACAAGCGGCTCACCGAGAGAGAGGAGCAGCTTGATTGTCTCTGTCGCCTGCAACAGCCCAATAATGCCGGGTAGCACACCGAGTACACCAGCTTCAGCGCAACTTGGAGCAAGCGCTGGTGGAGGTGGCTCAGGATAGAGACAGCGATAGCAGGGTCCGTCGTACGGCTTAAAGACAGTGACCTGTCCCTCGAAACGGAAGACGCTACCATGCACAACGGGTTTCTTCACCATCACTGCGGCATCGTTGAGCATATAACGGGTCGGGAAATTGTCAGTCCCGTCAATAATTACATCGTATTCCGCGACGAGCGAATGCACATTTGTCTCATCCAGGCGCTCAATGTAGGTGATCACATTTACATCGGGATTGAGCGATTTGATTGTCTCGCGCGCCGACTCCGCCTTGTACTCACCCACGCGCTCGGTATTATGGATAACCTGGCGCTGCAGATTGCTCTCATCCACGACATCGGCATCGATAATGCCAAGCGTCCCAACACCAGCAGCAGCAAGGTAGAGTGCTGCGGGAGAGCCCAGGCCACCAGCACCAATGAGCAGGACACGTGAATCGAGCAGTTTTAACTGACCTGCCTCGCCAACTTCCGGCACGAGCAGATGGCGGCTATAGCGGCGGGACTGTGCCTCGCTCAGAGTGTGAGGTTGGACAAAGTTAAAGCCAGCAGCCTTCCACTGTCCAAACCCACCAGCCATGGACACAATATCTTTGTATCCCATCTGCTGTAAAGTGCTTCCCGCCATGAGTGAGCGAACGCCACCAGCACAATATAAGACAACTTTTTCAGATTTGTCAGGCACAACCTCTTCGATCTGCGATTCGAGGTGTCCACGTGGCACATGCACTGCGCCAGAAATGTATCCTTCATTCCATTCATGCTTTTCTCGCACATCGACCAGGACAAAATCCTGTTTATTCTGGTCCTTAGTGCTCTGGGAGGCAAGCGCCTCATTTACTTGGACGGGAGACCATTCCGGCACATGCTTTCTTGCCTCGCGCATAATTTCGCGAAAAGCCTCACCCATTACAGCACCTCAATGTTGACTAAGTTAATCAATTATGTTCTTTCACCAGTTACCAAAAGAGTACCACTTTCATTTTTTACCTGTCAAGGGAAAGCAGAGCAGGAAAGTGCTCCTTGGAAAGCACCTGTTATACTCGCTGCTCTCGCCGTTTGGAGAAGGGAGAGGATTATAGCGTAGACGCCACACCTTTAGCCTTATGTTTTTGCCGTAGCACCAAAGGCCGGGAACTCCCCAAAATAGAAATGGGATACTCTTGCAATCTCTATACGAGAGAACACAGAGGGTCACAGAAATATTCCGCTGGTCGAGCACCTATTACACAGGGTTTCTGAGCGCAGCAAAGTAAGTCTGTACTCAAATCAGCAATTCTTCCAAAGAAGATAAGTACAAACATAGTACGATAAGCCAGGTTGTATAGAGAAGCAACAGCTACGATTGCATGAAGCGCACACGACGACGTAAGTATAGATCAGCAAGCAAAACGAGAACGAAAGCAACAGCGGGAGCAATAATCTGAACGGCTGGAAAGGACTCGAAGAAATGGTACAGGGAATCGTCGCCTAAAAAAATCTGCGCTGCGGCCCACCCAACAATCAAACAGGCAAGATCAAGCAACCACGGAAAACGTGTAATAAGATCAGCAACAAGAACACTGCCGAGCAGTAGAAAGGTGACACTGAATACCAGACCAACGATAAGAAAAGGGATATTCCCATTAGCCAGGCCACCAACAGCCAGCACATTATCCAGACTCATGGTTACGTCTGCGATGACAATCGTGATGACAGAGGAAAGCAGACTTTTCCCTGCAGTCTTTTGCTGTTCCTCTGTAGCAGAGCTTTTTTGTATCTGCTCCCCTTCGAGCCGAGGTTTGACCCTGGCCTGTTGGTGCTCACGCTTTTGTTCTTGATAGCGCTCAAGTAGCAAATGAATCGCCACGCCAATAAGCAGGACACCACCGATCACGCCGAGCAGGGGTAGTTGCAATAGATATGTAGCAGTTGAAGCAAAGACAATGCGTAGAAAAATAGCACCGCCTCCACCAAGCACAATAGCCATGACACGCTGCTTTCGTGGCAAGCCTGCTGCCGCAGCACCAATTACAACCGCATTATCTCCACTCAATACCAGGTCAATCACAATAATCCCCAGAACTGAACTGAGCCAGGTCAACATAGAATACTTCTACCTTCCAGATTGCAAATTTCTACAAACTTGCTATATATAAACGTAAGACCCTCGCAAAAATAAAAAGGGGATTTAGATAGACGCAAAACTGCCTGAAAAATAAAATTGCAAGGAAGCAGACTTGCTCTATCAGTAGCCCAGGCGGAACAGCTTTGCTCTATATTAGGTGCTAGAGCACTTGTCTTCTCTTGTAGGAATCTGTAGTGATCACAACGAAATCTCTGTGTCAATTGAGCGAATCGGATGCGCGTAGTACTCTCAGGATAGACAATTTGACATACAGAGGTAAGCTCACTACAATCATATATATCGAATGTATAAATGTATGTAAAAAGTTTGAGTGAAGTGGCTTTCATAGCCTCCCAATCGGGGGTAGAAGTGAATAATTCTTCTCAGAACTTACACACTGGAAATTATCTTCTTCTGGAAAAAGTGGGTCAAAGTGACTTTGCCGAGATCTATCTTGGTAGGCATCGCGATACGCAGCAAATTGTGGCAGTGAAGCGTCTTTATGGACGTATGTTAGATGAAGAAGCCGAGATCTTTTTGCAACGCACAGAGGAACTGGTCGGGCTACAGCACAGACACATTGTATCAGTTCTGGATTATGGTATAGAAGACGACACAGCCTATCTTGTTATGGACTATGCTCCGCAGGGAAGCTTACGAGACCGTCATCCCAAAGGTACCCGCATACCCCTGGAAACAGCCCTGGATTATGTACAACAGATTGCCTCGGCCTTACAGTATATTCATGATCGAGGGCTGGTACACCGGGATATTAAGCCACACAACATGTTGATAGGGATGCGAGGGGAAGTAATGCTCAGTGACTTTGGTGCGATGATCAGTTCGTATAGTTTGCAAGTGCGTCCGGGCCGTTCCTATCTCAAGCACTTCGAGGGAACGGTCCTCTATACGGCCCCTGAGCAGCTTCAAGGAAAGCCACGCCGTAGCAGTGATCAATATGCATTAGCAATCGTAATATATGAATGGCTCTGTGGAACCTGGCCGTTTTCCGGCTCGTTTCATGAAGTTGCACATCAGCATCTTTTTGTCTCTCCACTACCACTCCAGCATCACGGTTATGCCTGTCCACCAAATATTGAGCGCGTGCTTCTGCGAGCACTTGAAAAAGATCCCTCAAGGCGTTTCAGCACAATTACGCAGTTTGCGGATGAACTGCAATGGGCATACAAAGTTGCGCAAGCGAAGGGCTATCTTTCATCCCCCATCCCCTCCACACCAGCTACAAGCAATGAAACAGAACCGATCAGCGTGCACATGGTGCAATCCGCACGGCTTGAGGTCGAGACAAAGACAGAAAAGCCTCTCGCAATTAAGCAACAATTTCGCTCACCGACACCATTCACCCCACAAGCCCTTTCCTGAACACACTTCACACAACTGCAACAATTTCTAGAGCAGCACTAAAACGTACCACTATCTGGTGAACATTTCTTCACCGGGTAGTGGTACTTTCCTATCAAAAAAAGTTCATTGTAAAGAACCTTCCAGGAAAGCGTGGTAATATCCAGAACAGAGCTACAACATAAAAAAGTAGCGTAGTATTTTATGGAGTAACAAAAGTCAAAAAGAAACGCTTTTCTTCTCTTCATCCTGAGAAAAGAGATAGTCAGAAAAACGCAGTGATTTCGTTTTTAGACAACATCTTACCTAGAAGCCATACATGTTTATGTATGTGATTTTCTTAACCCTCTAGAGAAGAAATGATGAAGCGAAACAGGCAATAGACAGCAGACAGGCAGTCTTCCATTTTTTGACAACGGTTTTTGGTAGGAGAAATAGGAGTAAGCATACTAATGTTCAAGCGTAACTTACGAACACTGATTATCAGCCTCGGCATTCTAGGAGTGGTGGTCGCACTCATTCTTACCTCTGTCGCAACGAACACTTTCGCGGCAAGCCACAATAGTTCAGGCGATAGCAATCGAGCAGCCCAACGTGGAGATGGAGATAATGATGGGAATGAGAGAGTACAGACGATCAATAACCTCAAGCGTATCTCGCTTGTAGGCAGCACTGCTGCGATTCTGGACCCGAAAGGGCAACACACCGTTATGGCAGATGCAAATCCTTACAAGGTTGTCATCGTGCCAGACAATATAAACATGCCAGGCTTGAAGGCTGGAGATCTTCTGGTAAGCAATATTGGAGGGGAAGATAAAGGGACGACGCTGGTCAGCTTCCCTAAGAAGATGGGCCCAGGGCATCAGTTTAATGTGATGGAGAGTGCTGGTCTTGTTGGCCCTGCGGGTATTGCCTTCAACATGCAAAGCGGCACAATCTGGGTTGCTTGTATGGGAGCGAACGATGTACAAATTCTGAAGCCGGACGGCAACGTTTTCTCCACCATCACAAGTGGCATGTTCGCTAAACCCTGGGGTATTACAAGTAATAATGGAATGGCGAATAAAGCGATTGGTTCGACAGGAGCCTTCTTCGTGAGTAACGTTGCAGATGCAACGATTGACCGCATTGACATTCTGCCTCAAAGAGGACAGGCACTCCCGCAGTTTAAGGTCACACAAATCGCACAACTTACAAAAAATGGTGAAAAGACGAAAAGCGAGTTGCGCTGGCTCCCCAAACTGAACGTCAAGGGCAAAGAGCTAAAAGACGTCCTTCTTGCAATCGATCCAGCAAATAATCGTATCGCGGCCTTCCCTAACAGTAGCACAATAGCTAAAGCTGCTAACCAGGGTGTGACAGTCTTCCAGGGCAAACCGCTCAATGTCCCAGGTGGATTTGCTATCAACCCGATCAACGGTGATCTGCTGGTGGTTAACCTTGCTGACAACAACATGGTAGAACTCAACATGGCCAGAGGCAAAGTTGTCGCCACAAAACAGGTTGACAACGTTCCAGTTGATCCAACCAACAACAATGGTTCAGCTCTTTTCGGTGTCACAGCAACGAAAGACGAACAAGGCAACCTGCTTGTCTACTACACAGACGACAACACAAACGCACTGCACATGCTCAGTAGATCTTAGTCTCGCTCTCCAACGTTCCCAGGTATTCGTACCTGGGAACGTTTTGCAAGATCGTGGAAGAACGATACAGGAAACGATTTTTACTTCTCCCCTTGACGCTCCTGGTCTATTTAACACACCTCCTCACTTTCTGAAGAATATGACAGCCAGAATGAGCTGGAAACTGTCAAGCGCATTGTTAAAGTTTTCTCATTCAGAGCATCGCGTCTTTTTTGTCACAAGTTATACAAGTTACATAGGAACGTTATAGTAAAGAGAAGCTTATCTTTTCAAAGTTTATGTAGAGTTCTACCAGGTAGTAGACAGAATGGAGTACTTTTCCTTCTCTACATCCATGAGATTTATCCTATTTTTGTAGCAATCCCTGCTAAAACTACACAGCGAGGAGAGATTTGTTGACCGGCTCTGTATGCTTACGGAGTATGGCTGAGGAATGTAAGAAAAGAAGAAAAGAGTTTTCGTTTATTTACGAATGAGGAGATTCAAGGCATGGAAACTACTACGCCATCAAACGACGAAACGCAAACTCAAAATAGCTATATTATTGATTCAGAGCGAGCGGCGGAACTGCAACGGTTGCGCATTCAAGACCAGCTCATTACAGAAGAGATGGGAGGATCTTTGCCGGAGTTGTCCGACCTCTCGGCCTTTAAACGGGTGCTTGATGTCGCCTGCGGACCAGGTGATTGGGCTCTAACGCTTGCTCAGGATAACCCACATCTAGAGGTAGTTGGTATTGATATCAGTCAAAGAATGATTCATTTTGCCAATGCACGCAGGTTGGCAAATACAACGTTTCGTATAATGGATATATTGAATCCACTTGATTTTCCTGACGAAAGCTTTGATATTGTCAACGCGCGTTTACTCTTTGCAGTTCTTCCCAGGAGCAATTGGCTGCAATTGCTGGCGGAATGCCACCGTATTTTGCGACCGGGCGGCTTTTTGCGCTTATGTGAGTCCGAATGGATCGTAACAAACAAAGAATCGAATCAGCGTTTCAATAGATTGATAGCACAGGCGTTGTATCGTTCAGGTCACAGTTTCTCACCGGACGGTTATCAGATAGGCATCACACCTATGTTAACAGGTTTCCTCAAAGAGGGAGGTTTTCACAGCATTCGGCATCGTGCCTTTGCCATTGATTGTTCCTTTGGAGAAGAGGGACACAAAGCGACAGGTGAGAATGGTCGAATCGCAGGACTGCTACTACAACCATTTCTTCTAAAAATGGGAGTTGCCACACAGGAGGAACTGGCTGAGTTGTACGAACAGGCCTTTCAAGACTTTGAAGCTCCCGATTTTCGCGCCTGCTGGTCCTTCCTTGTAGCCTGGGGAAGGAAATAAGGGAGAAAAAGTCCTATTATCCACCTTCTCGAAAGGCTTGATCTCCAGTTCAAGTGATATGATAACGAGAGATTTCAGATTTCTGTACAGCAGGATTGAAGGACAAATCCCTGTTGACAAGGCAACAATCACTGATGGAGAAAGAAGGAAAATACAGGAATGACAACACGCGATACTCGCCTTGATGGGCCACCCTTTGGTGACTGGAAGGTAGCTATTCCTTTGCCTAAGGATGAAGAACTTTCCCAGGAACATCGTGAGCAACTTGCAAGGATGGCACCGATCAATGTCGTTCGTATGTTTGCTGGTACAGAAGACCTTTTTCATGGAAGTGCAGCTCTCTCTCAAGCCATCTTCACCTCCAAAGATATCGATCCCAGATTGCGGGAGATCTTGATGTTGCGCATCGCCCATCTTCTCAATTGCGCGTATGAATGGCAGGCAAATGTGGCATTTGGACGAAATGTTGGGCTGACCGATGATCAGATTGCTTTGTTACGCAACGATGGTCCAGTTACCGAGCTAGATGCGGTGAGCAATCTGATCTGTCATGTTACAGACGAAATAACATTGCATCATGAGGTAAGCGACGAGGCACTGTCTCAACTGATCGCTCTCTATGGTCCTAGAATTGCTTCCAAATATATCCTCACAATCAGTTGGTTCAATCTGCTAGGCAGCTTCTTGCTCTCGACAAGAGTGCCACTCGAAACTGACGCCGCAGCGCTTGCAAGCCGAACATCACCGTTTGAACCATAACAATTTCTTCTCAAAGGACTCAATGGTACTTGTGACCATCGAGCCCTTCTGTTTGAGCATACCTGGCATTTTTTAGGCAGGCCAGACATCGACGAGATAGCGGTTGCTTGCGACGAGGTTGTCGAGCCAGTGTTGAGCCTGTTGCTCATCGTTGCCAGTCATGTCACGATAGACAGCGGTGAATGCTTGCTGTACGGTTGGAGCCATGTTGCTGGCATCACCACAGATGTAGATGATAGCACCGTCATTGAGCGCCTGCCAGACGCGCTCTTTCTGCTGACGAATTGCATCCTGGACGTACATCTTCGGGTGGTTTTCCCAGCGGGAGAACGCGGTGAAGAGTTCTATGATGCCCTCGCGTTGAAAGTTGTGCAACTCCTCTCTGTAGAGAAAATCTTGCTCTGGATGGCGGCAGCCAAAGAAGAGGAGCGAAGAAGCGATATGCTCTCCTTGCACTTGTAGAGCGGCTCGCTCCTGTAAGAAGCCCCGGAACGGGGCCAGACCTGTTCCGGGTCCTACCATAATGAGCGGAGTTGTGGGGTTTTCGGGCAGCATGAAGAGCGAATTGGTATCCTGCACAAAGGCGTAGATCTCATCTCCCTCTTTCTGATGCAGCAAGTAGTCTGTACAAACACCATGGTATTGTCCGTGTCCAGAACGTGCCGGTCCATCTACCACCACAAAAGTCAGGCTACATGCGCGTGGATTCTGAAGCGGTGATGACGAGATCGAGTAGTAGCGCGGGCGCAAAGCAGGGAGCTGCTCCAGGTAGAGGTTGAAGGGCAGCTCGCATGCCGCAAACTCTTCGAGCACGTCGATCAGAGATTTGCGTTTCGCAAAAATCTCTTCTTTATAAAGAGTAGCACCGGCCTCGTCCTCTGCTGAAAGTGCATGGAGACGCCGTTTTTCAGGTGGACATTGTGTATGCTCAGCCAGCAATTGAAGCTGCTTGCGCGTCGCAACATCCTGCAATTCGACGTAATCAGCCAGCAAGTCATAGACTGAGATGGGCTGCTCAACCGGCAATGTCGTTTTGCGTTTATCGCTCTTGTGAAGGACGATCTTCGTGTTCTTGTGGAAGCCGAAGCGGCGTGCAACCCGCTCAATCTGTTCGCGGCTATTGCGTGGAATAACGCCCAGATGTAGCCCAGTTCGATACATCACGCCCTCAGGTAGCGCTATCTCCATATGGCGGGCGGAACGTTCGGAGGGATGCAGCCCTTCTTTCTGATGCAGTTCGCGGTTGACAAGCACTTTCAGCGCATGCGCACCAAATGAGGCCACAATAGGATGGGTATGCTCTACATCTACCACCTCAACCTCGATGTTGCCTACGCTGGCCCGCTCTGGTAGCGCATTGGCCAGGCCAAATTCTTTGTAGAGTGCCTCCCATAGGTGAGAGTACCAGGACTCGAACTGCCCATCGAAGTCATCGCGCGCATCTCCCTCGCCACGAGGATAGACACGTTTCGCACCGAAGCGCTCTAGCTGGCTGTCAACCAGGCGAGGGGTAGCCTGAAAAGTGCCAGCCCAGTCACGGTTGCCACAGCCAAAGACGGTGTAACGGACACCAGCAAGCGCATTGCGCGACAATTCGCTAGCCTTGAGCCAGTCACAGAATTGCTCAGCGTTGTCGGGTGGTGTACCATTATATGATGAGGTGACGACGACAAGCGCACCCTCTTTTGGAAGTTTACCCGTGTAGTCATCCATCGAGGCAACCGTTGTAGCCAAACCACGATCCTCGCCGTCGTTGGCAATCCGATTCGCCAGATCTTCAGATGTGCCCATATTGGAGCCGAAGAGGACAAGCAATGAGGTCCCGTGCGATTGCACTTCAGGCTTCGCAACCGACTCTTGTCGGACTGGCGCACCCCCAACTGTTAGCGGCTTCACCTGGACAATCGTGCGCTCCGCGTCTGTACGTTTGCGGATCTGAATCTTGAAATCTTCTGGTTTGAGCGTGAGTGCCTCACGTACTTTGAATTGATAGTGCTTATGATCGACGAACTTGTAGCGCTGCAGCAGGATGCCCAGGACCAGCGTCGCTTCCTGTAAAGCAAACTGCCTGCCAATACAGGCACGTTGACCATTGCCGAAGGGCTTATACGCGTTAGCAGGTCGATTCTGCTCCACAGCTTGAGCAAAGCGCTCAGGATCAAACTCCTCCGCGTTATCTCCCCAGATGGCGGGGTCGCGATGCAACATCGGAATCAGAACGGAGACCTGGTCTTCGGGGGTGAGGTGATACTTGCCACCCAGCGTTGTCTCTTCATATGGGTAGAGTGCGAAAAGTGGCGCAGTCGGCCAGAGACGGAGCGTTTCTTTGAGAATTTGCGAGACATATTGCAGACCATTGACCTGCTTGAACGTCGGCTGCACATGTAAATCACTCCCGAGGACGCGATCCACTTCTGCGTATGCTTTTGCCAGCACCTCTGGATGATGCAACAAATTATAAAGTGCGAAGGAGAGTAGACCACTGGTCGTTTCATGACCGGCAATTAAGAAAGTGATGATCTGGTAGCGAATATTCACATCATCCAGCTTTTCACCCGTCTCCTTATCAGCACCATTGAGCATGTAGCTCAACAGGTCTTTCTTGTCGGATGCCCCTTCGCCAGCGTGTTTGCGCTCTTGAATGATACGGTCAACCGTCGAGTTCATCAGCTCAACGTCTTCCTGGAACTGTTTATTGTGCAGGAAGAGCAGCTTGTTGCTGAGCGGAAGACGGTGCAGACGTTCCAACGACTCGCGCAGTGCTCGCATCATACTGTTGACAAAGGGATGCATATCCTCGCGGTAAAACGAGTTGAAACGGTAATCGAAACCGCACAGCCCGATGGTATCGAGCGTCAGACGGGTCATGTCTCCGACAACATCGATTTCATCATCGGCATTGAGGCGATCCCACTTGCCCACAAGCTGTTCCGCGATATCCAGCATCATCGGCAGATACCCCTGCATTGCACGCATGCTGAAGTTGGGAAGAAGGATATTGTGCGCTTTGTGCCAGTTGGGTTCCTGGGTATGTGCGGTAAAGAGCCCATCCCCAGCAAAAGAGCGTACATTTTGCAGCGGTGCCCAGACTTTTTTATCGAAGCGCTTCTCGTCACATAGCTCGTCTGTTAGCTCGAAGCTAGAGACGACAATCTGTTTGCGACCGGGAAACGTTAATTGGTAGATCGGTCCATACTCTCGTGTCAGGCGCATCAGATCCTGTACTGGGGTCTCACCGCTGACATCGAGCGTATTGCCAATAAAAATTTTCTCTTTTGGTTGTGGAATTTCTTCAAAAGTTGTGTGTGTCTTCATAGCTTGCATTTCCGTATATGCTTTATATTGTATCCCTGTCTCTGGAGATATATCTATACCTCAGGCACATTACAAACGTGCCATCACTTTTCAAGAGGCGGTATCTTCGCCGGTGATAAGTCCGCGAGGCAAGCCCCGAGAGAGCAGAAGTAACACTTGCTCAGCCATCATATCTGGCAAAGGCTCATCTTGTTCAAACCACCAGATGATGCCCTGAGTAATAACACCGGTAATGAGACGCGAGAGCAGGACGAGATCATAGCCCGGCAACTGTCCCTGTGCCGCGACACGTTCGAGCATATTCATCAGCCCTTGCGCAATCATATCTTGCACGTGAAATGTACGGGCGGCTTGACCCCCACTGGTCAAGCCAATACGAAAGAGGTCACGCTGCTCGTACGCATGCTGAAAAATGGCTTGTACGATCCCTGCTAGTGTCGGCTGCCCATGTCGCCTCACCTCTATCGTCACTTGCTCACGCAGACTGTGCAGCACCTCTTCGATGAGCGTGTTAAATGCCTCATCTTTATCACGAAAGTGCAGATAGAATGTACCAACCCCAACATCGGCGGCGGCTGTGATGTCGAGAATGCTCGTGTCGTGATAGCCGCGTTGGGCAAACACTTTACGCGCCGCCGCTAATAAATCAGCCCGTGTCCGCTCACGCTTCTTCGCAGCACGTTGTGGTCTGGAACTCTGTTGATTTTCTGAATCTCTATTCATAACTGAATTATAATTCGCTTTTAGAGCTGTGTCAAGTGGTGAAGCAATATGTCTTCCAAAGTAGAGCAAGAGGGATGCGATTCTGAAGTCGCATCCCTCTTGCAGTAACATGCTTTCTCCTAAATATTCTTCCTACTCCAGATGCTCGGCGAGCAGTTGCGCGAGGTGGAGGACGCGAAGGGGTCGTCCCTGAGCATCAACGCCTCCACGCAGGTGCATCAGGCAACCGGGATTGTCGGCTACTAGCAGGGGAGCGCCTGTCGCTTCGGCGTTTTTTAGCTTGTTTGCCAGCAACTTCTTGGCAACGGCAGGATGCTCTAATGAGGTTGAGCCTCCAAAACCACAACACACATCGGACTGCGCCATCTCGCGCAATTCTAATCCCAATGTCTCCTGAATAATACGACGTGGCTCAGTGCGTATCCCAAGGCAGTTACAGGACTGGCAGGAGTCATGATACGTTATGCTCTCTTTTTTCTGTATGTCTTCACGAACCGGAAGCTTCATGCCACGAGAGAGCACGACACGCTCTAGAAAACTGGTGAAATCCAGGATTTTCTCTGCGAGCACCTGTGTACGCTGTAACCAGCCGTGCAACCCCAGATCTTCAAACAGGCGCAGGTAGTCCTGCACAATTGTTACAACACAACTGGTGGAGGCGCTGACGATATAGTCGGCATTGTTCTGCTCAAACTCTCTCTCCAACAGCACAATCGTCTGCTTCGCCATAACCACCCCATCACGCCGATCTCCTGAATTCAATGCAGGCAACCCACAACAATTCTGCTGCTGCGGAAAGGTTACTCTTATCCCCAGAGCATGCAATACCTTGAGCACAGCCTCCCCCATCTCAGGGTAGAGGCGGTCAGTCATGCAGCCTGCGAAGTAACAGACAGTTATATTAAAAGTACCTCTTTGTTTTTGACTATAAGAAGAGGCATGTGTGTGCACACGATCACGGAGTGGACGGAGGACAAAGGCGGGTAGGCTGCGCCAGGATGCAAGGGCAGCGAGCGATTTCAGTAAAGGAAGTCGAGCGAGCAAGCCCATACTTCGTGTGCGTACATACTGACTGCCACGTGTGAGCGGTAACTGACCGATGCTCCCTAAGCGTGTGAGCAAGCCAAAGATTCGTGGACGGGACATGAGCGCAAAAACAAGCTTCTTGATGTTCGGCAAACCCTTTTTCTCGACAGTGCGGCTACGCACATCAAGGATGAGGCTGGGAAGTGGAATTTCGACGGGACAGACGGTTTCGCAGGCGTTGCAGCTCACACACAGGCTTTGCGGCCCGGCGGCGGCTTCGATACCGTGGTGAAATGGTGTCACGACCAGACCAATTGCTCCGCTATAGATATGACCGAAGGAGTGGCCACCCACTTGCTGATATGGTGGACAGATATTGGCGCAAGCAGCGCAGCGAATGCAGCGCAGGGCATCTTTGAAACGTGGATCGGCACGCATCTCGCTACGTCCGTTATCCACCAGCACGATATGCATCTCCTTCTCAGGTGTAGCAGGACCGGTGATGAAGGTGGTATAGCTTGTGATTACTTGAGCAGTTGCGCTACGGGCAAGTAGACGAAGTTGTGTCATCGCTTCAGCATAGGTGCCGATCAGTTTATCGTAGCCTGCAAGGACAACGTGTACAGGTGGGAGTGATGTCACAAGACGACCATTTCCCTCATTGGTCATCATCATCACAGTGCCGCTCTCAGCAATCAGCGCATTGGCCCCGCTTATGCCCATGCCAGCGGTTAAAAATGACTTGCGATGCTCGGTACGAATGACCGCTACCTGTTCCGCAACGTTCTCGCGTGAAATTTCCCTTCCGGTAGCCTGAGAGAGAATCTGTCCAACCTGCTGACGTGTCTTGTGAATAATCGGCATCACCATATGAGAAGGGCGCTCATGATCAAGCTGCGCAACCCACTCGCCGAGGTCCGTCTCTATAGGAGAAATACCACGTGCCTCCAGATAGTGATTCAGCTCGATCTCTTCGCTCACCATCGTTTTTGACTTTACAACTAGATCGATGCCCTTACGTTGACATAGCTCATACACATAACGATTCGCATCTTCTGCTGTTTTCGCCTCGTAGATAATGGCTCCGGCTGCCTCAGCCTGTGCTTTGAACTGCGCGAAGAGTTCTGGCTGCTGCTCAATAGCAGCGTCCTTTGCCTGCCGTAAAGTATGACGCAGATGCTCAAAGCTGTATGCGGGACCGTAGTCAGCTTCCTCATTCTCAAATACCTGCTGACGGGATTGTTTCCAGAAAGGGGCAAAACGTGCTAACGCACCTTGTAGATGAAAATCGCTCAGGGAATGCTGCAGACGCTCCTCAAAAGGCTGATGCTCGTTTGTCGGATTGCGATCATCCTTTTGCACGATGCCTTCGGCAGAGCTGGTATGTGTCAAAGCCTGTTGCGCCGCTGGTAGCGGCTGTGAAGCTACCGAGGAACGCTCTTGAGAGAATGAAGAGTGATGTGTAGTCATTGAGGCACTTCCATGTTTTGAACAAAAATGACATACAAGGTACGAGGTCCCTGAACACCGATGGTAAGCGTGCGCTCGATATCGGCGGTACGGCTGGGACCGGTGACCAGCGAGATATAGCGCCTCTGTCCTGCTCCTGGCCTTGTGTAGTGCTGGAGACGCACACCAACCTCATCAAGCATTGGCACAAGATCTGCAACACGAACCAGCACAAAATGAGTAAGTGTGAGCATGCTTACAATACGAGCTTCAAGCGCATTTTCCGTAAGTAAGACTGAACCTGTTTCAGCAACAGCTAGTTCGGCGGAAGAGAGGCCAGCCGGCGCGTCAGCAACTTCGGCTGGAGATGTTGCAGCATGGACCTGCACATCCTGTTGCCGAAGCAGTGGTATGATGTTTCCCCAGAGAAGGTGCTCAGAGAAGGCAGGCGGCACTATCAGGCTTTTCGCCACGAGCGCCTCGTGTACAGCAATTACGCGCGCGGCATCCTGCAACGTCTCCACATATTGACAGTCTCCCCCAGCAGAAGTGAGGCGCTGTCTGAAGCGTTGAAGAAGATCACCACTATACATATGCCTCCTTTCGTTATCACAACTATCCTCTAGCTATGATATCATATTCTTACCGCACATATATTGCTCTTTGCTTCCGTTTTCGTTCTCTTGACAGAAAATGAAAGATATGTTATAAGTAAATGAAATGAATTGAAACACAATAAAACCACGTGAGAGTTTTGATGAAGCTTAATCCTACTCACCTTTCGTTAGAGAAAAGTACCTCATCGGGATCTCCCCTCTTTACGTATGAGCGGCGACAGAAGATCGCACAGATCCTCAGTGAGCAACAGCGTGTCACTGTACCGGAATTAAGCCGCTTATTTTCCATCTCTGAAGTTACTATTCGTAAAGATCTGGCGTGGCTCGAAGCCCATGCGCTTGCGGTACGCACACATGGAGGAGCGATGCAGATGCCAGCGCAGGCAGCAGAGATCGGCTTCGACGTTCGCGAGCGGCTGCAAGAGAGCGAGAAAGAACGTATTGGAGCCTCAGCGGCAACCTTTGTGCAGGATGGCGAGACGATCGCCCTGGACGCAAGTACGACTGCGCTGGCAATGACCTCATTTCTGCGGGAACGCCGTGAATTGACCGTTGTTACCAATGGATTACGAGCCAGTATGGACCTCGTCTCTGTTCCGGGTATCTCTGTACTCATTCCGGGAGGGATGTTGCGCAAGGAATCCTTTTCACTGGTTGGTAGCTGGGGAGCAGCAGTTCTGCAACATATCCACATTAGCAAGGCGTTTGTTGGGGCACGTGGGCTGGGAGTGGACGAGGGCTTGACAGATGTGAATAGTGAAGAAGTCGAGTTAAAACGCGTCCTTGTCCAATCTGCAAAAGAAGTCATCGCAGTGCTTGATTCGAGTAAATGGGGTCAGGTTGCTCTTGCAACCTTTTGTCCATTAGAGCGACTCACACGCATCATTACTAATGCTAAAGCGCCCGAACAGATGGTGGAACAGATACGGAGCAGAGGTATAGATGTCTTACTTGTTTGAGTAACGTAACACACTTCACCACAGTAGCAACAAGAGAGGAAGTCGTCATGGCAGACTCAGCGTACACGCTCTTCCAACGACAACAAACAGATCGCGGGATTGATCTTGAGCATGTGAAAACACGTTTGAAGACGTTCAAAGTCGAGACACCTTCATGGGGCTATGGGGATTCAGGGACACGCTTCAAGGTCTTTCAGCAAGTAGGCATTCCACGTACAGCATTCGAAAAGCTTGAGGATGCGGCACAGGTACATAAGGTTACCGGTATGTGCCCTACCGTCGCATTACATATTCCCTGGGATAAAGTGGAGGATTATAACGAGCTTCAGCAACATGCATTATCGTTGGGATTACAGCTCGGCGCGATCAATCCAAACCTGTTTCAAGAAGATGATTATATTTTTGGTAGCCTCTGCAATTCGCGCCCTGCAATCCGGCGGAAAGCGATTGAGCATGTGCTGGACTGTATTGAGATCGCACGAACACTTTCTTCCTCTATTATCAGCCTGTGGCTTGCAGATGGCACCAACTACCCTGGACAGGATAGTATTCGTGGGCGCAAACACAGACTGCTGGAATCCCTTCAGGAAATTTATACAGCGCTTGCTCCACAGATGCGTCTGCTGATCGAGTACAAATTTTTTGAGCCGGCTTTCTACCACACGGATCTCGGCGACTGGGGCATGGCGTACACAACAGCCTTAAAACTGGGTCCGCAGGCTGAAGTGCTTGTCGATACCGGTCATCACGCACAGGGTACGAATGTCGAGCAGATCGTCGCCTACTTACTGGATGAACAGAAATTAGGAGGCTTCCACTTCAATAGTCGCAAATACGGCGATGATGATCTGATCGTCGGTACAATTAATCCTTATGAACTTTTCCTCATTTTCTATCAGATTTTAGAGGCGGCCTCCGACAAAAATCCGAATGTTCAGCGCAATGCGGCACAGATTGCCTATATGATAGATCAGAGCCATGCCATTGAGCCGAAGATCCCCGCAATGATCCGTTCTGTTCTCAACATTCAGACACAATACGCAAAAGCCTTGCTCATCAATCTAAATGAGGTCAGGGAGGCTCAGGAGCGACAGGATGTGTTAGGAGCCGAAAATGCGATTCGTAGTGCGTTTGAGTTCGATGTGACGCCGCTGCTCCAGGTTATTCGCGAGGAGATGGGTGTGCCGGTTGGTCCAATGCATGCCTACCTTAAAAGTGGCTACGGACAGAAAATTCTTGCGCGTGGCAAAGGTGGTGCAAGTTGGTAAGCATGCTGGCCTTCGATCTGGGAGCCAGTAGTGGACGTGCGGTGGTTGGCACCTTTGACGGCGAACGTCTAAAGAGCGTGGAAACGCATCGCTTCGTGAACGAACCTGTACGTGTGCACGGCCACTTGCACTGGGATATTCTGCGTCTGCTTCACGAAATTCAACGCGGATTGATCACAACACGACTCCAGGAGTACAATACGCTTCAAAGTCTTGGCATCGATACCTGGGCCGTTGACTTTGGCCTGCTCAATGCAGATGGTGAGCTGCTGAGCAATCCTTACCATTATCGAGATTCTCAAACAAGCGGTATTATGGAAGAGGTACAGCAGATTCTTTCACATGAAGAAATTTTCATGCGTACCGGCATTCAATTCCTTCCATTCAACACAATTTATCAGCTCTACGCCCTCAAAAAAGCGCGCTCTTCTCTGCTTGACGCCGCGCAATCGCTTTTATTTATTCCCGAACTATTGCGCTACTTCCTCACAGGCGAGCGGGTGAGCGAGTGGACACTCTCCTCAACATCACAGCTCTGCAATCCCATCACGCGCACCTGGGATACTGAACTGATGGAGCGATTGGGCTTGCCAACACACCTCTTCACTCCACCAGTTGCACCTGGTTCACCTGCTGGTAGTCTACTCCCAGGCGTTTGTGAAGAGACCGGTTATGCGGAGTTACCAGTGATCGCGGTTGCAGAACATGACACAGCATCAGCAGTTGTAGCCGTGCCAGCAGAGCAAAAGGACTTCGCGTATTTAAGCTGCGGCACCTGGTCGCTGATCGGGACAGAGATTGCGCAGCCAATCGTCAACGAGCAGGCGTTAAAGCTGAATGTCACCAACGAAGGCGGTATTTTCGGTACGACACGGTTGCTCAAAAACGTTACTGGCCTCTGGCTCATGCAAGAATGTCGCCGTGTGTGGCACAACGAAGGACGCTCCTTCTCCTATGCGGAGGAGATCCAACACATAGAGCTAGCATCTCCATTCCAATCTCTGGTCAATCCCGATGCCCCTATGTTTCTCAGTCCTCTTCACATGCCCAGGCAGGTTCAGCAGTATTGTCAACAAACGGGGCAGCATATTCCACAGACAGAGGGGGAGATTTTACGCTGCATCGTCGAAAGTCTGGCGCTACGTTATCGCTTTGTGCTTGAAGGCATTGAACAGCTCATGCACAAACGTTTTCCTGGCCTGCACATCGTTGGTGGAGGTGCACAAAATCGCATTCTCTGTCAGGCAACCGCCAATGCACTCGGACGACCTGTCTGGACAGGACCGTATGAAGCAACCGCTATCGGCAATCTACTCGTTCAACTGCTCGCTCAGGGTCACATACAGGATCTTCAGCACGCGCGCCGCGTGGTACGAGCATCGTATGATCTGGAAACGTATGAACCTCGCGATAGTGATGCGTGGGAAAGCGCATACGCGAGGTTCTGTATGATTTTGCAGGAAGGCGCTTCTTAGCAAGCAGTTTAAGCTGATAATTCTCTCTCAGCAATCGATGACTTTTCGCTCGCAGGACGACCTGACAATGAGCTTGATGCATTGGCATTTGCGCCATTATCGACGCCTATTCCCAGCCGGTCAACAAGCTCACCACCTAACCACGCTGTCATACCGCCAAGCAGGACGCCCAGTACTGAGCATAAGAAAGAGAATAGCGAAATTTCGCCATGAGGTTGAGCATACAAACGTACTGCCCAGCCAACTGCGAAAGCGGTGAGCACGAAGAGATTGCCAATCGCGTGATATTGTGCAATTTTGGCCGCTCTTGTACCACGTGGAATCGCCACATAATCGACCAGTCCTGCTGCTCCTGCCAGAAGACCGCCAATGAGACCGGCACTAATCATCCAGAAAGCAACTTCAGCAAAAAAGACGTTGCCACTGATAAAACGAATCACATCAAAGACAAAAGACGTTATGAATAAGCCCAGTGGAAACACGATCAATATCGGATGTAGGGGATGACCAAGAACTTTAAGGCGACTTTCCATTTTTCATTACTCCTTTAAGAGGACATCGTCTCTTGTGGACATCGGTTCCTATCGAAATCCCTCAGGTAGTTAGCGCTGTTATCACTTGTGATACGCCTGGATGGAATGACGGGTAACATTATGTAACTGCTATTACGTCACATTCCAGGGTTTACCACCTTACGTCTACCTTCACCCCCTTCTCAGCTTCGCCAAACAACATCCCATTTAGCACAGAGAGCATAGAGCAAGCCTATCACGCTAGCAGGGTTTAGAGCAAGGCGCGATCCAACTCTGGCTTGCTTCTGTTGCCGAGTCGTTGTAGGATGAAAACAGAAGAAAACAGGAGTGCTATTCATACAGGAAAGGATGCATAGAGGGATGAAGTCTGCACTGATTGTCTGGGGAGGTTGGGACGGCCACGAGCCACAGAAAGGGGCAGAGATCTTTGCGCCTTTTTTAGGAGAGCAGGGCTACGAGGTGGAAGTCGCCACAAGCCTGGATGCTTATCTCAACGAGGCGAAGATGTACGCACTGGATCTCATTGTGCCTATCTGGACCATAGGCACGATTACACGTGAGCAGGAGCAGGGCTTGCTGAATGCAGTCAAAAGTGGTGTAGGTATCGCTGGCTGGCATGGTTCCATGGGAGACTCATTTCGCAATAATCCCGACTATCAGTTTATGGTTGGAGGTCAATGGGTTGCGCATCCAGGCAATATCATCGACTATACCGTGAACATTACAAAGCACGATGACCCTATTGTGCAGGGGATACAGGATTTTCGCATGCACTCCGAGCAATATTACATGCATGTCGATCCCTTAAATGAAGTGCTTGCCACTACAACCTTTACTGGTGAGTATGCACCATGGATTGATGGCGCTGTTATGCCGGTGGTCTGGAAGAAGCGCTGGGGCCAGGGACGAGTTTTCTACTCCTCACTCGGCCATGTTGCGAAAGATCTGCAAGTGCCTGAGGTACTGGAGATCACGAAACGTGGCATACTCTGGGCCAGTCGTTAGCAGAGCGAGGAGAGTGCACTACGCCCACCCTCTCCGACTGAAATTTTCGCCTGTTTGATAACGGACAAGGCATAACGGATGTATGCCTCCATGTATTGAGGGAAACAAGAACAACCAGGCTCCTTTTCTATAGAGAAGCACTGGTTGTTCTATCTACTCGGTACTCCAGGTGATAAAAAGTTATTGGCCCACGATGTGACGCCGTTCGACAGAGAGAACGCCACTTTTACGCCCAAGCTGAATAACCTGGATAATTTTCATCAGTTGATCGGTTGTCGCTTCACGCTGTATCAACGACTCTGCTCCAGAGAGTGGTTTCCTCGCAGCCAAACTCGGTTCTACTGGATACACTCATGAACTTGCTCAGAACATCTGTTGATAAAAATCCTTATATGAGAAGAGATAGTAAGATAGCTTTCTTAGAGAGTGTAAGGTTTGCGTGGTTCACGGAAAAGTAGGAGCCAAGTGGGAGAGCATGCGCCGACTTGCCGAGAGTTTGATGAATGCCTCACTCGTCTCAGGAAGTCCTTCATGATCGCGAGCCAGACGACGCCATCGGGTAATCCAGGCGAAGCTGCGCTCAACGACCCATCTGCGGGGAAGCACGCGAAAGCTTCCCTTTGCCCCTTTCTCCTTGGGTTCCTCTGGCTGTGTGTTGACCTGTGGAGCGGTTCCCAGACCCTGCACTCCGTGCATGTCCCACCCCACGTGCTCTTTCACCCACGCAATGAGCGTGCCCCTGTAATGACTATCTCCCCAGATGAGCTGCATGCGTGGAAACGCATCTGCCAGTGGCTCAAGCAGCGTCTTGGCTCCTACCAGATCGGAAGCAGAGGCGGCTGTCACTTTCACCTCCATGAGATGGCCCTGCGTATCAACGAGCACGTGCCTTTTGCGACCCCAGATTTTTTTTCCCCGCGTCGTAGCCCTTGTCAGGACCGCGAACCGCGCTCGTTTTGATCGATTGGCTGTCAATCACAGCCGCACTCGGCCCTTGCTCTCGGCCTGCGTGGTGCCGAACCTGTTTGAGCAGGCTTTTTTGAACGTCGTCCCAGATGCCTTCCTTGCGCCACGTACGGAAGTAGTCATAGAGCGTTCCCCAGGCTGGCAAGTCATGGGGAACCAACCTCCACGGACAGCCGCTGCGCAACACGTAGAGAATCCCATTGACAATTTCGCGCCGCGTGTACACCACGTTGACCGCCTCTGGCGAGATGGCTGGAATCAAGGGTTCCAACAGCTCCCACTCCGCATCTGTCAGATCCGAGGGGTAGGCTTTCCGATCACACATTCCTGCTCCTCCAATGCTTCCGCTTGTTCTTGTTTCTCTCCTTCCCTTTATCGGCTTGAGGACGCAAACCTTACACTCTCTTAGAAGAAGGGAGCGCAGCAATGAAAGAATTTACTCACTTTCGCCTTATACCCGGCCCATTCAGATTATTTTCCTTGCCCAGATACTATCCCTGACTTCAGTCAGTATGATGAATCATAAATCACACTGAAATACATGGTAATGCTAACCATCTTACGTCGCAGAGAAAGAAAAGTAAATACTTTTAGGTGGTATGCAACGATATTTCGTCACCTAAAAACATTTCCGACAACGTTCCTCCGTTGATACTCAAATAATATTCTTTTCCATCTCTTTGCTATATATTCTTTGTTCAATAATATACATTTCTATATACAAATAATGTTCTTTTTGCTAGCTTTATACGTTAAGAAAAGAGAAGGATCAGCTATCAGATATGTGGAGGAGGAAGAAAGTGACCCTAAAGCAGACCCCATTGCCAGTTGCGGGCATTCAACACCGCAACAATCTTGTCCCATTAACTGAACAAGAGATACGCTTCGAGATTGATATGTGTATTGGTTGTGATCGCTGTATGCGTGCATGTCCCTTACCGCTTTCAAGCCAGATGAATATCGCTGAACTCAATCTCGCAACTGTTTCTCATGAGGTTGCCCCACACATTGCTCGCTTCACGCAGGAGTGTGTGATGTGCAGCTCATGTGTGCCGGTCTGTCCGGTGAATAATCATCGTGACCTGTTAATGTTCTCACTTAAACAACGACTTGGAGTACCCTGGGACGGCAATGTAGATCTAAGCCGGATTCTGGGGTATCTGCCTGAGGGTTGGAGTTTACCGCAGTTGCTCAGTCGTTTACGCAAGCAGCCGATGTTCACAGACGAGCACCTCGTGCCGGAGCACTATCTCAAACACCTTCTTGCAAGCTCAAGGCTGCGCGCTCTCGCTCCTGGAGCAACTGTTATCCGGGAAGGAACGTATGGACGCGAGATCTATTTTATTCTTGATGGGCGCTTCCTTATCTCTTCTCCTGGTCCTAATAGTCAGAGTGTTCCGATCGCCATTCTCTCCTTAGGAGAATGCATGGGTGAGCGTGAAATGCTGACGGGTCAACAGCATACAGCGAACATCCAGGCTCAGACAAGAGCGCTGGCCCTGGAAGTGCCCGAACAGGTCATGCAGCGGATGATGGAGATCATACCCAGCGTGCGTAGCTACTTTGAGAGTCTGAATAATGGCCGTTCCATTGAGTCTATCCTGAAGCGTATGGCGCTGTTCAGAGGAGTTACTGAACCTGATCTACAATGGATAGCCAGAAAGATAATGATCAAGATATATGAGCGCGATCAACTGCTCTTCTCCATGAAAGGTGAGAGCAAACCTGAGCGCGAGGTACTCCACATCATACTGGAAGGATTTGTCAAAGTAACGCGTGCAATACTGCATGGAGCAGATGCGAGAAAGGAGTCTGAACGTATTATTGCTTATCGGCAGAACGGCGACTACTTTGTTGGAGGCCTGGATATGCTTGGAGATGGGAAGGCAGTTATAGCAACAGCTATTAACAGAGTACGAGTCGCAGAGATCGGGCAACAGGATTTCCTGGCAATTCTCTCACGTTATCCAGAGTTGCAGCAACGCTTTATACAACATTTTCAGGAATATCAAGAACTTGTCGTTCAAGCATCTGACAAATCCAAAGAGTTTCTCCCCTCTGGTGAGTCTGGTATTCTGTCGGAGGCAGAGACCCGTGTTGGTCTGCGTGCACTCGTTGGAGGAGGGGTTGTAGAAGGGACAGAAGTACTGGTAATTGACCTGGACAAATGTGTCCACTGCGATAAATGTGAGGATGCATGTGAACGTCGTCACGGCCATTCAAGAATGAATCGTAAAGGCATGGTTGTAGGCAACATCAGTATTGCCACTGCCTGTCGTCACTGCCAGGACCCTGTCTGTATGCTCTGTAGCCGTGCAGGGATAGCACGCATGCCAAGTGGTGAAGTATATATCACGGATAGTTGTATTGGCTGCGGCATCTGTGCTGAACGTTGTCCGTACGATAATATCTCGATCATTACCTTAACAGAAGAGCAGGAAAGCCGTTCAGTCTGGGAACGCTTTACACACTTTTTCACAAAAGGAATCGGGAAGGAATACGGAGGCCAGGCGCATCCTCTCGCCTCAAGCAACGGTAGTTCGCTCCCAGCCTCCGATACATACGATGCAGGTAGCGAGGTACGTAAAAAGCTAGCGATTAAATGCGACCTCTGTGCTGGATATAACAACCAGGCGTGCGTTCAAGCCTGTCCGACTGGAGCGGCGTTCCGCGTTCACCCCGTACAGTTCTTTGGCACTAGAGAAGAGACGCTTTATCCACGGGCACAATAGGAGCAAGTTATCATGGCAGTAAGTAGGTTTTCTCCTAAAAAGAGCAAGGATACCTCGACAAAACGCTTCTGGCACACACCTACATCCAGAGTGGCTAGAGCCTGGCTCCTCTTTGCTAGTGGGTATACAGCTCTCTTCTATATACTCTATCTAATTCTCCTGCATGTGAAGACGCGTTTTGTCAGTGGCCCTTTTTTTGATGTCGTCTTTCGCTGCGGAGCAATGTCCTATCTTATGATTCTAGGGGTTGCAGCTTACTCGCTGCGCACACGTTTCTTCCATGGTTTACCGTGGAAAGCACAAAATTGGGTCTGGGCGCACATCTGGGTTGGTATCACCTCACTCCTTCTGGCATTGCTCCATGCCGACTTCCGTTTTTTGTTGCACTTTGACTGTTCTGGCCTCCCTTGCGTGGCTGATAAATATCTGGCGCTTCCTTCGCTTTATGGCCTGTTTATCCTCGTACTGAGCGGCGGCATTGGTCGTTTGCTTGACTCTTGGCAGACGAGAGTGATTGCTCTGGATGCACGTACAAATGGTGTTGGTATAGCGAAAGCGCTCAAAGTGTCGCTGGTTGAGTTAGAGTATATAGTGGAGCGATTGAGCGCAGGAAAGTCTGATGGGTTCAAACAATACTGTACCGATGCTATACAAAGCGTAAATGACCTATCTCCTGACATTCCGCCACTTCCTCTACAAGAGAGAGCTGATTTTCAACAGGCTTATACAATTCTTCAGCAGCATGCGCGGCTCACAGCCTCACTACGACTCCAAACACGAGCACACACTATCTTACGTATATGGCGTAGAGTTCATACTGTGCTCGCTCCACCAATATTACTGGTCATTTCATATCATGCCGTTGCAGAATTGATCCGTGTTCTCCAGGATCAGATTCACGTTCCTCCGTTATAAGACTATATGTCTAGGGGACGTTTTTGAGAAAGGACCAGGAGATGATTAATCAGTTCATGATTCTCTTTGCTAGTAGTTGTCGTCTATACAGAAGATATGACAGAACTACACTCATCACAACTTCTTCGCAATGCCAACGATTACTTGATGCATATACTGTCATGCTATGCTGTAAAGCAGAGTTGTACTATTTTTTGTAATGGAGGTTATTGTTATGCAAGAGAGCATCGCCCACATAAGGAATACGGTACTACCTCTATCAACACTCCAGGAGATGTATACCTCAGGACTATACCTGCAGAAACATCCTCATTGGCACGTCGAAGAGTCACCATGGAAGGCAGCGCAAGTACTGCGTATGCTGCAACAAAACAGGCTTGCCCCAAAAACCATCTGTGAAATAGGGTGTGGTGCCGGAGAAATTTTGCTTCAATTACAGCACCAGATGGAGCATGACCGTCAATTCTGGGGCTATGACATCTCGCCTCAAGCGGTTGCTCTAGCAAAAACACGTGAAAATCTACGCCTGCACATACAATTGCAGGATGGCCCACAAGACCCAGATGCACACTTTGATCTACTCCTCTTTATGGATGTGCTTGAGCATATTGAAGATCACTTTGGCTTTTTGCGCAGCATGCGTGCAAAAGCCGACTATAAAATCTTTCATGTCTCACTTACTCTCTCGGTACAAACTATCTTACGGAAGAGAGGGCTACTCAAAGTTCGTGAAAACTATGGTATGGTTAACCACTTTAGCAAAGAAACGCTGCTACAGACATTGAGCGATGCAGGGTATGAGATTGTTGACAGCTTTTATACGACAGCCTGCACCGATCTTCCTTCGCAAGAACTGCAACGAAACCTGTTAAAAATCCCGCGTAAGTTCTTATTTGCACTTCATCAGGATCTTGCTGTACGGCTGCTCGGTGGTTACCGCTTCCTCGTACTTGCACGTTAGATAGACACTCTACTCATGCGTTGGTGTTGCCGAAGGAAGTGGAGTGATTGGTAATCCTGGTAAGGTATCGGGAGCAGCTTCAACTTGAACACGTTGAATGGAGGTGGAGACACCATCTGATGTTGCACCGTTTTGTACAAAAAGAGCGATCTGGCCGTAGTCGTAACTAGAGTCTACTATAGTTGCGGCTAATGAGCCATTCAACCAGAGCATCAAAAAAGGACCTTTTGCAATGATCACACACGTGTTTTGCTGCTGCTGTGGCTTAAGCGCTTGAGACTCTCGTGGCTCAATCAGAGACTCTGTCTGCTGCTTTTTCTGTGCATCTAAAAGCTCTTTGCTCACAGCAAAGGTATTGTTGGCAAAAATATCTATACGATAATCATGGTCCAGATTACTATCACCGCGCAGATAGAGACCAAAGCTATCATGCTCACCACCCTCAAGCTGCGTAAAATCGACGGTAAGAGTGAAATCTCGAAACGTTGTACTCGTCGGTAAACTCTCGATCAAGATTCTATGATTGGTATCAGTCAAGGTTAACGATCCTTCGTCCATCTTGCGCTCATACCCGGACGTATCATTGTCGTTGCTCACTGCCCAACCCTGTTTATTATCAAGGAACGAGTCGAGAAAAATTGGCGTAGGAGTGAGAGAAACCGTATCAGTGGGTGATACTGTGGACGTCACGACCTTTGTGCTTGTAGGGGTTGCAGTGGTGCGATGGGGGAGACGTGAAACAGGTTTTCCATTCCCTTTTATGCTTGAAACAAATAACGCACCACTGACACCCAACAAAAATAGCAGGCAGACCAGGCCAGTTAGCAGACGTTGAAACCTACGTTTATTCTTTATCTCGCTTGCGCGCACCATATTGGTATATACCTTCTTGCAAGTAGAGTTCCATGTCACGTGTGCTGAGATACGCATCCTGCTTACATCTGTAATATATGCATGCAAAATGAATCACGAGACACACTTTATTAGACGTATTCATTGTTGGATTGTTCACAACGAAAACAATCCGGCCATAAAGCTAACGCCAGAGTAGATCTAGCCATGCGGCTGGATGCAGGTGGATGGACAGCATGTGACAAGGGAAGCCTGTAAAAGGCTCAATGGCAGACCACGTAGTCTACGCACAGTTGCTCTTTGATGGCTCAGAGATACAGATGCAACGCTATGACCAATCGAAGAGGAAGTTGTTCAACCGTATGGGGTGATAGAAAGAGGCAGAGTCCTGGAAAACTTTGCCCCTAGTATACACAAAATACAGCTCAAATGCTTATAACACTCAGTCTTGCTTGCTTGCAGATGAGCGTCTAGCGAAACGCGTAGCCTGGCGTTGTGCTTGCCAATTGCAAATATCTTCAAGATCAGCGACAGGAGCTTGAGTGTATGGTAACACCTGCAAATATCCTGGAGGGCCAAACTCTGGAGTTACTGTTGATTCTTGTATTCCTCGTCGCTCCTGCGCGTCCCAGATCATATCCCACCAAGACTCGTGGGCTTCGAGGTGACGCGCAAACTCTGGCGCACGTGGATCAGAGACCTGTGGGCCTTGCTCATGACCAACGCGTGCATGCAGATGGATGCAACGTTCGGCACACAGTTGTATCGTTTCCAATTGATCATCGAGCAAACGCTCACATACACAGACCCAGTGACTCAGATCACAGCAGAGCTGCAACTTCTCAAAGCGCTTGAGCATCTGATGTGTGATTACCGGGTGGAAGAGAATGCGGCTACGGTGGGTTTCATGCGCGACAGAAACACCCATTTGGGCTTCGATAGCTAGAGCTTGCCCAAAAAAAGAGAAAGCCTGTTCCAGACTCCAACTATCCCGCCCACTGTGACAATTAATCATCTTTGGCCCGAAGCGTTGCGCACGCTCTATCTGTTGCCTGAACGATGTGAGATGTTCTTCGACTGTCTTTCCCTGTGTCAATACCTGCGGAATATATTGTAAATCATGCTCTTGCAGAAGATCGCTGAAACGCTCCTGCTCTTGAACATCCGGGAGAACAGATTCGATGGCAGCATAGCCTTGCTTTTTGATACGAGGGAAAAGCTCTACTGGGGAACCTACCATTCCCCAGAGATGTCGAACCAGGAGTAATTGCACAGCTATTCACCCTTCTTTAGGCAGACGATAACGACATACACAACAAGACAATTATTGAATATGAGAATAGGCAGGTCGATATGACTCACCTGCCTATTCTCGTTCGATGCATATTATGCATGATCGTGCAATGCGGAGAAGACTCGCTCAGGAGTCATGGGTAATTGACGCACATGTGCACCGGTAGCATCGGCGATTGCATTTGCAATGACAGCCGCGACAGGTATTACAGGCGGTTCGCCAACACCCTTTGCACCAAAGGGTCCCAGACCGGAGGGAATCTCTACAAGAATCGGTGTGATATTCGGCACATCGTAGCTGTGTGGCAACGCATAGTCCATCAAAGTGGACGTAAGCAACTGACCGTTCTCATCGTATGAGAAGCCTTCAAAGAGCGCCCAACCAATGCCTTGAGTCACCCCTCCGTAGATCTGCCCTTCAACCTCTGCTGGATTGATGGCATGCCCAACATCCTGAGCAGCTACAAAATCTAATACACGCACCTCACCAGTCTCAGGATCAACCGCAACTTTCGCTACCTGTGCAGTATACATAGGCACTGTCACATTGTTTGCAGCACGGCCACGTCCATAGACCGGCTCGAAACGACCAGCAAAGCGCATAGAGGCCGATGCGATATCGCGCAACGAAAGACGCTTCGCAGGTACTCCTTTGACGACAACAGCATCCTCTGATAGCTCCAGATCATCGACAGCGGCCTCCAGCATCTCGCTGGCAATGGTGAGAATCTGATTGCGAGCATCACGTGCGGCTGCAAGAACAGCGGGACCAAGAGAATACACTGTTTTGCTGCCACCAGTGCCTCCACTATAGGGCATAGTATCTGTGTTAGCATGAGCAACGTTCACTGTTGAAGTGGATACGCCCAGACCTTCAGCGGCAATGAGAGCCATACTGGTATCGGAGCCGGTGAGGTCAACGGAACCGAGCACAACTGTCATCGTCCCATCTTTCTCCAGACGACATGCAGCGGCAGCAGGCTCTGTTCCGCCAGGCCAGCCCCCAACAGCTATACCGTAACCGATCTTCCAACCGGGCAACGCCGTTTCACTGCGTCTAGAGCCTTCGTCCTGTGCACGTTGCAGCCAGAGTGGATGATGTTCAATCTGCTCAAGACATGAGAGCAGGCCGATCTCAGGAATGAGAGGACGACGTTTGTCCTGTGTAGGATTCGGATCGCCCTCGCGCAACACATTTTTCTTGCGGAACTGGATCGGGTCCATCGAGAGTGCCTGACACAATTCGTCAACTGCCGATTCCAGAGCAAAGGTAATCTGAGGTGCACCTGGAGCGCGATAGGCTCCCACACCAACCTTGTTGGTCAGCACTTCATAGCCGCGAATAGAGATATTGGAGCAACGATACGTATTGGAGAGGATATATGCACCCAGGCCAACACCGGCACCAGGATAAGCTCCGGTATCGAAGATCAATGTTGCCTCTAACGCAACCAGAGTTCCATCGCGTTTTGCTCCCAACTTCACCGTCATGACCGTCTGGGGAGCAGGATTGCCAGCCAGGAGATCCTCCTGTCGTGTGTAGACGAGGCGGACAGGTTTGCGCACACGAACAGCAGCAGCAGCGACGAGAGGTTCGATCAAACCAAACTTTCCTCCGAAAGCACCGCCGATAGGAACTGACTCCACGCGAATCTGTCGCTCAGGTATCTTCAGCGCCTCAGCAATGTCTGAGCGCACACCAAATAAGTGCTGTGTGCTAGGATAGACGGTAAGCTCATGACCAGAAGCACTTGGCACCACAGTAATCGACTGCGGCTCGATATACGACTGGTGTACTGGAGGAGTGCGATACGTGCGCTCTACATGCAGCTCGGCCTCACGCCAACCTGCTTCAATGTCACCAACCTGCATATGACTCTTATCAGCGATGTTCTGTGAAAGCAGCTCTGCCTCTTCCTCCTCAATCTGCTCAGAAGAGACCGTTGCATGCGCGCCTCCACCTGCAATCTCGGCATCCTCGTTCTGCTCACGTGGACGTGCCAGTGGAGCATCAAGCTGCATCCCCGTCATAGGATCTATCACTACCGGGAGCGGCTCGTACTCGACATCCACAGCTGCAACACCATCTTCAGCGATTGCCTCTGATTCTGCCAGAACGATTGCTACCGGATGACCACACCAGAATACTTCGTCCTCTGCAAGTGGGAAATGTGAACGCGAAGTGCTCGGTGCCGAAGCCATACCGATCGTCTCATGAGTATAGACAGCTACGACACCGGGAACAGCGCGAGCAGCAGCAATATCGATCGAGACAATACGAGCATGGGCATAAGGACTTAACACGAGGCGCGCGTGCAATAAACCAGCAAATGGCAGATCGCCAGCGTAACGTGCTCGTCCAGTTAGTTTATCGGGTGCATCCATACGCTGCGTCGGTTTGCCGACTGCATGATAGGAAGGTGTAGAATCAAGAGTTTGTGTCATCGCAAATCGATCTCCATTCCTAAGTGAAAAGTGGCACAGTGAAAGTGTATCACAAAACACGGATGGAGAATGAGATGAAATGCTTCCTGTGGTGAGCATATGCTCTCCTACCGATCTTTTCTAACAATCTTGTATTTGGTAGAAAAAGCACCCAGATCTCATCTTTTTAGAATACGAGGCGCGCATGCTCTTTCCAGAGAGGAACCTTCGTCATCTCCGATCTTTGAGCTTTAGTGCAACGCTGGTCAAGACAAAGAAAAAGAGGCCCATAAGTGCTAAAGCGAGCCACATAAGGAGCAAGTGATGCTGAGCGTTTGCCTGGCTGTACGTAGAGAAAAGCAGACCATGGTAAATTTCATTATCGCCGAGTAGCTTGTCGCCCCCTAACATGGCATTATGTAAGCCGACTGTTGATCCTAAAGATCCTATAGACCAGCGTGCAATAAAGGTCATTGCAATATACTGAGTGACCCAATTTTTAAAAGGGAAAACCGTTCCAGAAAAGATTACCTGTGGAATAAGAATGATCGGGATAAAGCTCATAGCACGATCTGTAGAAGGGGCGAGCGCTGAAATCGCCAGGCCCATCATCAAACTAGCGAGCGCAGTCAACGCAACCGTTATATATATCTCAAGGAAAACAGGAAAAAAGATCCCTTTCCCCTGGTCAAATGGATCGAAGACATGAACAATTCCCACTAAAATTGCGCTCTGTACCAGACAAAGCAATGATAAAACACCTAACTTTGAGAACACATATGGAAGGATTCCTAGATTGACAGCTCTCTCTCGCTTATAGATAGCGATTTCCTTAACGATCTCACGCGCAGCATTTACACTCCCAAACAGAACAGCAGTAAAAGTAATGATAAAAAGAACTTTCTGCGCATCATCACCTGAGCCAACCTCCATGAAATCCTGGAGTGCATGCTCCGCTCCTCCTCGCTTTGATGCATAGATTTTTCCTTGTGGATTATGCTTCAAAAAGTCCAGTACACGATTACACGAAAACGAAAAGCTTGGACGGCCAGGACCAACTCTGTCTGGAACCCCTACTGGATTCACTATTTCTTTTGTTGTAGGACATCTACTAATTCTTGCTTTGTTGAAAGTATCTGCACCTATTTCATACTTGACTAACGAGATAAGAAATAGAGCGATGATAGGAGCCTGTAAAAGCAGTATCAGCAAATTTCCAGGATCATTTTTGATCCGTTCAAGGTAGCGCTCAGAGAGGATGGAAAATTGTTTCAGCGGTCCACAGCGTTGAGCATGTCTGGCACGAGGTAGCTTTGCACGTGGTATAGAGGTTAGAGCCTTTCTCTCTTCAAGAGGTGCTTTCACATACTGCTCATACTCTGATGACGCTTTGAAACGCCTCATCGCCATTTCAGGTGCATCTGGGAAATCAGGACGTGGCTCTAACAAGCTATACATTTCCGCAAAGTCTGATGTATTAAAGTATTTTTGTGCTCCGGCAGGAGGACCAAAGTAGGCCAGGCGTCCCCCTTGTGCCAGAAAACAAATATAGTCGCACACATGGATATTAGCAGTTGCATGAGTTACCAACACAATCGTCTGCCCTTTATCTGCCAGCTTTCGGAGCAACAGCATCATCTTACGATCTAATCCTGGATCAAGACCGGAAGTGGGTTCATCCAAAAAGAAGATACCGGGACGATCAAGCAGTTCCAGGGCAATTGAGACACGCTTGCGCTGGCCACCTGAGAGCTTGCTAATCAAGAGATGCCGACGGTCCTGTATCTCGACATCCTCTAGAACCTCGTTGATGCGTTGCCAGATCTGTGCAGAAGAAAAGTGACGGGGGAGACGTAAGCGAGCAGCGTAGTACAGCGCACGTTCAACCGTCAGATCAGCATGGACAATATCGTCTTGTGGCACATAACCAAGTTCCTTGCTAAAGGTAGAGAGATGACGGTAGTAATCGTAGCCGTTGTAGAGAACTTTGCCCTTCTGTACAGAATGCCGTCCATTAAGAGCATTCATTAACGTTGACTTACCAGTGCCAGAGCCGCCGACAAGCGCAACAAACGAACCAGAAGGAATTGAAAGAGAAATATCATTGAGCAAAATAGTACGCTTATTACTTTTTCTCATTAAACCAATTGCATCAATGGTTACTCCATGGCTCAAATCTTCTTGTATGATAAAAGATTCATCTTGCCTGTGCTTTGCTTCAGTGTCCGGTTCATTAAGAGAGAGAGTTTTCTGTTCAGCAACAGAACGTTTCCCTATTTTCTCGTCGGCTGATTGTGTATGCTCTGTTTGCGCCCTGTGCTCTTCCTTCTCTTCAGAAAAATCTGGTTCTATATGCCTTTCAGCATCTTTCGTATGCTCATACTCTTCGATTTTCACGTTTTCATGTTGAAGCTTATGCGTTCCTTCTGGTATGGCCACACTGATTTCTTTTGTTCCAACCCCATTTTCAGCATTTTCCTTTTTTTCACGAGCAGGCAATTGGGAAGTTTTGATCATGGCGATATCGGTACTCTCTTCATCTGTACCGTTTATTCCTCTATCTGAGGTACGAGGTATAACAAGAGCTAGCCTTGGCTGAGTATCCTCAAGATAATCATCATTCGTAGTGACAATCTTTGTATTTACTTCTTCCAACTGGTGAAACGGCTCTTCATCTTTCACATACTCTCTATCTTTTTGTATCTTAGTAGTCGAATGAACACTATTTTCCTGAAACACACCATTCATAGAATGAGACACATTGTTATCAACAATACTCATGCGTTAGTAGACCTCTACAATGCGTAGTAAGGATTAGTAGTTAGTGTAGTGATTATGGTAGATGTGGCCCTCATAGAAAGGGTATGAGAGGATCACACCTATTTGAAACAAGCCGTATTTACTATAACAGACACTATTTACACAAGAGAAGCACAGTAGCTTCAAAGTCATCTCTTTAGAGAGTACCGTAAACAGGGCTGATTGACAACAAAATCTGCTCCGTATAGTATTTTTTGCTAGAACATATACAAGCACAATATCCTTATGTAAAGTTTGTTTGAATGATTCATTCACGTCCATAATAAAGTATACATAAATGTATAATTATAGTCAACCATTCACAGCATATATATTATCATCACTATCTCCTTTCTATATACATACGTTAGCGTAATCAGAAAGATACGAAATATACACGCTCAGGGATAATTCTTCATCATCGTCGATCTTTAAGCTTTAGAACGAGAGTCGTGAGGCAGAAAAAGAAGCGCCCTATTTCCATCTTTTTGTGGCATGGAAGGTGCAATATGGGGGTAATTTGTAGGAAACGTGGCAAGCTTGTTTGAAGGAGGTATCACAGTGCTAGCAGCAATGGCAAAGCATATTTAGGGGTATCATACTGTTATAAGAACCTTGGTACCACACGAGTCACAAAATGCTCAAGAGTGTCTAGATTCGGGATACGAAACATAAAATGAGTAACACCAAGAGTATGAAATTGCTCAAGTTCACGTGTCACCTGATCAGCATTTCCCGCAATGTAGTGTTTCGAGGGATGACGTTGCACCTGCGTGGGGTCTTCAGAAACGCTTAATGTTGCCAGGTATGTAAGCTTGATCTCAGCGAGATTACGTCCAACGCGTTCACAGTGTTGGCGAAGAACTGCTAGCTTATGTGCATACTCTTCAGCAGAGCACGAGTTAAAATTCCACTGATCAGCGTAACGAGCGACGAGTGCCAATGTTCGCCTTTCACCACCCCCACCTATCAAAAGAGGTATTGTTGGTGCAGGTTGAGGAGAGCAGTAGGCATCGTGAATAGAGTAGTGTTTCCCGCCAAAGGTAGCAGGTTGCCTGGTCCAGAGAGCACGAATTACACCGATGGCCTCTTCAAGTTCGTCCATACGCATGCCAGTTGAAGGAAAGGGATAACCGTACGCATGGTACTCCTCCTCTTTCCAGCCAGCACCCAATCCGAGAATAAAGCGGCCTCGCGAAAGGGCTTGTATATTCGCAGCCATTTTTGCAAGCAGTGCAGGATTGCGATAGGACTGTGCCACCACCAGCGTGCCTACAGAGAATTGTGGATACAGCGCAGCAAGATAGCTCAACGTCGTCAAACACTCCAGCTCGTCTGTCTCCCCGACCTGTAAATGGTCCTCCAACCAAAGGGTTGAAAAGCCTGCAGTCAGTCGTTCAATACATTGCCTGTTATACAGCATCAGGTCCTGTAAGGATTGACCGGGATCATTCTGACGCAGCATCAAGCCAAAATCTACTGTGGCCAAAGCGTGCTCTCCTAAAAATTCTTAGAATGGGACTAGAAACTCCTGCGTCAACCTGACAAAGCGTTATCATTTGCATCAATTCAGTACGAGCAGAGAAGCTGCAAGCAGGCAATTTTATGCTGGGATGCATTCTGCCATGTGTACGAGACACACCATTCCACGCGCTACAGGTACATCCATCTCTCCCCATTGTAGAAGAACCTCCTGACACACGTCAAGAAGCAAACAGTATTTTTTGATAAGAGTCAGCAAGTTATGAGAAGTTTCAAAGAAACTTTCATGTTTTCGTAATCTTGACACAAGAAGGTTGGTACGCTAGGCTATGCAACACCTGACAAAGATTTGCAACCCATTGCATGGCGGGCGAGTAGGAGAGCAGCATGCCCAGTTATATGACAACCCTCGGCTTTCCGGTGACAACAGAGCAGGACGTCAGACACTATATCTTTCTAGCAACAGAGTTTGGGCGCAAGATAGAAACATTCCACGGTTCATATACACTCTGGGAACCAGGTGAGGGACTTCAATTATGGGTACAAACAAATCTACATAAACGTATTCTCGGCATGCGACTTCATTTTTCCGGTCAAGCACGAATGCGCGTCGGCATTATCAGCACGATAACACGTCAAGGACAGAATATTCTGGATGGAACACTTTACGCCCTGGCTGATCCTGCTCACGAAGATCCAATGCAGGGGAAATATCCATTTGTATTTGATGTTCCTGACTACGACACTTATCAGAATCTCTATCTTCCAACACTGGGCGAGGTACAACTCGTGGCTTTCGCTTCGAGTATGAAGTGTTTTGCTACTGATAAGGCATACCAGGATACGTACCCTGCTCTAGCTCCAGAGTCGGTTATTGCTCCCACATTGCCCAAACCGGGTAGCAGGCGAAGAGAGCCACTGCAATCTGAAGTACATATGTATGGCCGCATTCTGGAGACACGACAGCTCACAAACCCGGTTACAGGCCTCAAATTTTACTGGGCACACGTGCGTACAGATGGGGGTGAGATGGATGTCGTGGCCGATCCACAAATCGTAGAAGGAGCATTGGTAAATCATGGCATTCTCGGCGGCCTATTCTGGCTCTCAGGCCGCCTGCATCACATTTCTCAGGTTTAAAGATCCATGCAATTTGCTTAGAGAACAGGCCAATCATGACCAGCAGCCTGATAGATTGCTTCAATGGTTGCAATATTCTCAAACGATTCGCCAAGTCCCCTTGCAAGCTCTTCTCCAGAACGAATGCAAGAGGCAAAGTGTTCAACTTCAAGCTGATATTGATCGACAGCGGAAAAATCTTTTTCGCTCATCTGCCCATTTCTTGTAAGAAATACAGTCACATTATTTTTACCAGGAGTGAAGGGCACAGGCAAGGTAATTGTGCCGGACTCCCCAATAATTTCTGCGACCTGTCGTGAAGGGAGGCCAAAGCTGGAATCAATCAGGGCAAAGCAGCCATCTCCGTAATCCAAGACAGCATTTGTTGCTCTATCAACACTCACAGGACCTATTGTGTGAACACGAGCGGCCACAGAGAGCGGGGCACGTCCATACACAGCGCGACTTAGATTGAGGGGATAGCAACCGACATCCATTAATGATCCACCGGCCAGCTCAGGATTCAGTCGAATGTTATCGGGACGAGCACGAATATCGAATGAGAACGAGGATCGTACGAGCCTGACAGGTCCAATGCTCCCTGCGTTCACCTGTTCAAGCGCCCAGACAATCTGCGGGTGAAAACGATACATAAAGGCTTCCATCAATAAGACGTTGGCGGCACGTGCAGCCTCGATCATAGCAGTCGCTTCTCCGGTTGTGACTGCCAGCGGTTTCTCACACAGCACATGTTTGCCTGCCTGCAATGCTTTGATTGTCCATTCAGCATGCAAGCTATTAGGTAAAGGTATATAGACAGCCTCTACTTCGGGATTAGCGAGCACGCTCTCGTAGCCTTCAGAGATACGGACATGTGGAGCAAAGGAATAGAGTTCACTGGCACGGCGTGTATCTCGACTACCAACAGCCACAAGCCGACCATTTGTTGAAGCTATAATTGCCGGTGCAACAGCCTTGACACCGATATTTGCTGTACTGAGAATTCCCCAACGAACGCGATCAGAATCGACCATTTTTTTAAAATCTATCATGCTAAGTTCAGCCTCTCTTTCTTAATACAATATATCTCTTCATTATTATATCAACATAGACTATCAATAATGAGGTCTAAGAAACTGATTAGAGGATAGTTGAGCACACTTTCACCGGTTAATTCTTTAAACTTCATTATGTAACCAAAACTTGCACTTTCATTGAAGGTATGTCTACAATCAAATAGTATAATCTTTTACTACTCATCAAGAAAGGACATATCTTCATGACTCAAAAGAGCACACATCGTCCAGTGCGCGTCGGTGTGCAACTTCATCCCCAGCATACCTCCTACCAGGATTATGCGCAGGCGGTGCAGCGTATGGAGGAGCTGGGTGTCGATACAATTTGGAACTGGGACCATTTTTTTCCACTTTACGGCGATCCGCAAGGGAACCATTTTGAAGGCTGGACACTGCTGACCGCCATGGCAACACTTACTAGACGCGCACAGGTTGGCTGCCTGGTGACATGTAACACCTATCGCAACCCTGCGCTCCTCGCGGATATGGCAAAAACTGTTGATCATATTTCTAATGGTCGCGTCATCTTAGGTATAGGTGCAGGCTGGTTTGAGCGCGACTACAAAGAGTATGGCTATGACTTTGGAACGGCTGGAAGCAGGCTCGCCGCTCTGGAAACAGCACTACCTATCATTCGTCACCGCTGGGAAGTTGATGCTCCTAAACCAGTGCAGTCGTCTATTCCTATCCTTGTTGGGGGCGGTGGCGAAAAGAAAACCCTGCGCATCACTGCTCAATATGCAGATATGTGGCACGGTTTTGGAGATGCGGAAACGCTCGCGCACAAAAATCAGGTCCTTGATACCTGGTGTCAAGAGGTTGGACGCAATCCACAGGAGATCGAGCGCTGCGCAGGTACAAACAAAGATGATAGCGACGAGAGGCGCGATGCATCTGTTCAGGCAGGAGTGACTCACCTAATTATAGGCATGCAGGCTCCCTGGGATTTCACAGCCATCGAGAAACTGGTGAAGTGGCGTGACAGCCGCAACGGACGCTAAACATGCGACATTGTATTCAGAACAGAAAGAGAACTAAACTTCGGCACACTCCTCTGTTCTGAATAGAGAAAATCCAAAAGCTACGCCTGCATAGGCTTCTTCGCCCAGATTGTCAGGCCAAATGAGATGGATGTAAAATCCTCTTGCAACATTTCTAGCAGCATCTGTTGATAGAGCTTATTGTAAGTTTCCTCATCCACAAAACCTGCTCGCGTAAGGTATGGTTTGAGTAAAGCAAACGTAACCTCTGATTCCTTGTATGAATTGTAATACTGATCGGTCCCATAATCAGCAACAAGACAAAAGGGTCGCCTGTTTATTTGCTCAAAGCCTGCATCACGCAACAGTCTTCCAAGTACATGCGCTAGACCAATAGAACGCTCATCGACAGAAAAAGTACGCTTCTGTTGAGCAAGTGCTTTAATGAGATATCCACCAAGGGTTTGTAAGGCAGGGCTACTGGATGTGCCAAACTCCGCTTCCGTTAAACGAACTATTCCACCCGGTCGAACCACTCGTTTGCACTCAGCAAGTAGTACAGGCCAGGACACCTGATCCATGAAGCCTGTTATAAAGCGCGCATTGACGAGACCGAAGGAGTTGTCCTGAAATTCTAGCGGCTGACGTGCGTTCATGACCTCGAAGGAGACGTTCTGAAGTTCTTGCGTACGTGCCTGGGCAAAAGCGTAGTTTACCATTGTCGGATTGATATCAATGCCGATCACATCTATATCCTGATACTGATGAGCGACCTCCAATGTCCAACCACCAGGGCCACAACCGATATCGAGCAATTGCTCAACAGTAGAAAGATCTGGTTGTTCAGGAAATAGACCACCCATCGCCTGTGTAAAAAGCTTGTCTTGCTCCATCAGCCGTGCCGTTTCGGCTGCTTCTTCAATATCTATCACATACTTGTTGTCCGGCTCTCGTGCATCAGATGCTTGCATGGAGAACGTGTCCTCCCTTCCTATCAATCTTGATGGTCTCTCAAAAATATCTATCCTATAGAAATGTTCTTCTTCGCATCATAATCATATTGATCATTCCCTGTCAAGAAGATCATGCCAGGATAGGTTTAAACCTTAGGGGGAAGTAGCATACAGCAAACTGTCTTCATCAAACTAAGCTTTCTCTCTCATTTGACGATAACAGTTAGATTCATATGCAGGTGTACGGTACAGTAGAACTGAAACGTTCCCGCAACGGCAAAAGGTCCTATCTTGTGCGACTGACCTGTACCTGAGATTTGGAGATCAACCTTCGGAGCCCCCTTTTCTTGAAATCTCACATCACCACCTCTGCCTTTCCAGGTTCCATTCTCGATGATGTGTACGGTAGGAACGTCATCTACCAGGGTAATCGTCTCGCCTTTCTGGATCGTGATGGAATGTAGAAGAAAATCTGTCTCGTTCATATGCACAACATTTTTCTCTTGTTCTGCTCCTCCACATGCACACAGCAGAACAAAGAAGAGCAGAACGGGTATTGTGGCTATAAGACACATCAGATATCTTCTTCTCACAAAAATTGAGCCTTTTCTATCTTATCAAGTAGCGTTTCAGAGAAAATCCAACATTTCCTGAAATGTAGAAGCCATAAAGCTAGAGAGAGACATCCACAGTGAAAGTTGCCGAGTGGAGCTGATTCGCAGAAAGCACATTGATACGGAGTTCCCAATGCCCTCCCATACCGAAATCGCAGGTTGTTCGATAGGTTCCCGCTTCGGCAGCCTGAAACTGGAGTGGTGTACTTCCCATATCCATATCGAGCATAGTACTGTAGGCCGATACTCCGATATCATTGGGGACGTTTCCCTGGCTATCCTTTACTTTCACGATTAACTGGTTGCTACCAAAGCGATTCGGCGTCAGTGTGACATCAAGTGTAAAGATATTATCCTTCGTTTTGATAATATTATGAAATGGTTGGGAAGGCTGAGAAGCACTCGCTGGAGAGACCGGTGTTGCAGGTAGCAATGTGCCAGAGAATACGGTGAGTAATCCTGTACACAAAAGCACAGCCACACCTAATAGGGGTTCCCAGGAGAGAACGCGTGTAATTCGTCTAAATTGACGCGCAACGTTTTGCTCAAAACGTTTGAACTCTTCACCTGTAGCAGTCTTTTCGCTCTTTTCCCCTTCTTCTCCATTCCATTCGTTGTACAACTGATAGTCATATGCCAGGCGAGGTCGCCAGAAGAACACATGCAGAGCACTGACGAGTAACATTCCCCCTACAAGGGTGCTCTTGACGAGCAGTGTACGACCATATGCAGTAGAGAGCAATTGCTCCCATGACTCCATACGAGTTGTCGCATTAAGCGGTCCGGTCACCGCCATCAGAACGACACCTGTGAAGGCCATAGGTGAGAAGTGCTTGAGAGTGGAGAGTAACGCTGGAACACGCTCAAGTAGGGGTTTTGACCAACGGTGAACCGCTGGGAGACAAGCAAGGGCAAGATAGAGCATCCCGCCAATCCAAAGCGATGCAGCCAAGAGATGAGCCCAATCCACAAGCACAGCGTAGAGGAGAGATGTCGAACGAACAGCCGCTGCATGACCAGATAGAACTGTTGTCGTTATCAACGCTAAAGCAAGAAGAAAATTTCCCCAGGTTATAAAAGCTGGAAGACTCTTGTTCTGCCTGGCCATACGTCTTCCAAGAACAGCCAGTAACAGTGCAACGACGAGAACAGCAGAACGAATTAGCCAGTAGCGACTGAATGAGCCACTGCTCAGCAGACCTTGCAGAATGTGGGGTGAGAGCGCCAGATCCCAGCGTCCATTTGTGAGTGTTACAGCTTGACCAAAGAGCACGCCCATATTGGCAACAAAAAGTACACACAGGATAGGAAGAGCTAACTGCCTGTGAAACACATGTGCTGCACGTTGCTGTAACTCTCCATCTTGTTGTGCTACTACGCCATCTTCAACCAGTTCGGGACTCTTCTTTTCACCATTTTCAGGAGTCAGGAATGTCTGCCAGAGTTGCGCACCAACCCAAAAGACAATGCACAGCTCAAGAAGAGTAGTCATAAAGAGATTGAAGAGAGTCGTTCCATCCAATTGTCCATTTGATGTAACGGTACCAAAACTGGGTAATGGAGGTAACTGACCATTATATTCTGGCACAACACCATTTGGCTGAGCAATCTTAAAGATAAAGTTGCCAGAGGCAATATGCCCATCATCTGCAGATTGTGTGCGGTAAATAACAGCGTAGACACCTGGAGGTAACAGTTTCAGCGACAGATCCATCTCCTGAGCGTTGTCAGGAGAGACATGGACATCCGCATTGTCGAGATGATTGTGCGGATCTATCACATCCTTAACGTTGCTCTGGGCAGCGTTGATAACGTACGCGGTACTGAAAGAGGGGTTTAAGCTCTCCGTGAACCACATGCGTACCTGGGAAGGAGGATTTGTGAGGACAGCATCTCTTGCTGGATCGGAGTGATCAAGAAGAGCATGTGCCGATTGTGCAGATGCAAAGCCAGGCATGCAAATCAGCCAGAGCAGTGCTATAAGCAATGCATAGCAGAAACGTCTGATATATCTATCGATTTGCCAACGATGAGTATGCTGTACTGTCACAAACTTCCCCTGGTCTAGCCGTAGAACCTGCTTTTCCTATAAAAGCACCTGTTTAGAAGCGCTTTCTCTTGCTGCTTCGTATTGTACGCCGCTTCTAGCGCTTTCTCAAGAGGTCCTATAACGGACGTTTGCGTGCGTTCATCCGGCCACTCACAAGACCCCCACCAACAGCACCAACCACTAACGCCAGCAATGCAATTCCACCTGCTAATAGAGGTGATATTCCTCCCGACGACGCGTTATTCGTCATACTCTGTGCATTGTTATTCTTAGCAGCGGCATTCGCAGTCATTCCTTTGAGCATGTCACTCATATTCACAAAGAAGCGGAAACTGCCACTGGTATGATGCCCATCATCTGCTGCTACTGTGCGCCACAGCACGACGTAGACTTCAGAGTTGTTTCCCTGGAGAGGTACTGTCATCTTCTTCTGATCTTTGGTATCAACCTGAGCTGTTCCTGTGCTAACTTCCTTCCCATCAACATCATAGATGGTAATAGCACTCCCTGTCGGATTCAGCTCTTCGGTAAAGGTAATCGAAACCGAGGATGGAGCAGCTTTCAAGTTTGCATTTTGAGCCGGATCAGAGCTTGCATAATCGGCGTGAGCGGATGCTGTTCCTGAGAATAACAACAATGAACTCAGGCTCAAGCTCAGCGCGAATAGGAACAGAAGCACACCTCGTGTCCAGTATATGCGGGGCTTGCGAGAAATCATAGAAAATTCCTTCCTGGTCAAATAGATGCTTATTAGTTGGAGCAATGCGTCTTTTCTTGTACCTGGAAACATCTTTTGTTCTCCTACAGGTACCTTGTGAACATTAATACACTACCTCTTGCTAGACTATTCGTCCATTAGGATTACTGCCTATTTTTTCCCCTAAGGCGTAGCCTATGCTTAACAGAAAAACTCCTCGTTCTGACAAAATAGTTGCATAGCCAGAAGCTCCATATCACGCCTAAAGTGTAAAGCGAGTATTTCTATTTTGAATATCGCAAAATGATTTTAACATGATTATTAGTTCTACAGCAGTAAAGTGGTTATTTAATACGCGCTTTCTCTGAAAAATAGGTACTTCTACCCATCCTATTTCCGCGTAGATCAAGGTATACTAGAGATATACAATTCTGTATGTTACCCTGCAATCGCGTATACACACTCCCTTTAAAGCGTCTTCTCCTATCTTATTTACATCCTCTATATACCTTGTCGTGTCATCAAATTCTATTCAGGAAAGGATATGTGAGATGCATGAAGTTTTTCGGCAGAACGTACTTCATCGCCTCACACAAAAGCACTCCCTTTTCTCCTTTTGGTCGGCGCTGGTGTATCCATATACACTTATTGTCATTTCCTGGGCAGCGCTTGTTCTGCTCGATACCACCCATCAGCTTCAATGGCTTGATCATGATTATTTACTCACGACAATACATTTACCGTGGCTACTGGTAGCAGGAGTTTTTTTAGCCGGTTGGCAGGTAATGATGATAGCAATGATGCTTCCAGCACTTCTGCCACTCGTTGCACAGATAGATAGTTCGAGGCCAGATATTGTTTCGCGCTGGAAGCTACAAGCAACGTTTCTGGGAAGCTATGCATTGGTCTGGACGCTCTTCGCCATTAGTGTTTTTATAGGAGATTCAGCTATACATTGGCTAGTATCGCACTGGTTCTGGCTCTCTTCTCATGTCTGGCTTATAGGTACAAGCATCCTGCTGCTTGCCGGACTTTTTCAGTGGAGTCCATACAAGAAAACTGCATTGAGTTCTTGCTCAGCAACAGATCTCACGTTCCTCCGTTCTTCCAGGACACTTCTATGCACTGCATGGAGGCTGGGAATACGTTACGGACGCGCCTGTTTTGGCTCTTGTTGGGTTCTCATGCTTGCAATGATAGCGATGGGAATGAAAAGCCTTTTCATTATGACAGTAGGCAGTGTCATTATTCTGGCAGAGAAAAATAGCTCTGCACATCTCTCTATTCGCGTCGCTGTAGGAATACTGTGCCTCGGCCTTGCAGTTGTGTGGGGAATAAGCGCAGGCCACATTAGATAGTCCTATATCGTTTTGCATGTTTTGCAAAGGAGGATCTTTTTTCATGGTTATGCTTCATGTTCGATCTCGTATTGTTATAAAAGGTGCAACATTTGGTGCTCGTGGCGATTCTTGCTCGTGTGACCCCTGCGACTGTGATCCCTGTACCTGCGGAGACGCCTTAATACCCAATATTCCAGGCTGGCGTGTCAGTGGGTGCTCTATTCAGGAAGGGCAAATGGACTCTGTAGACGTCGCCGGTACGCTGCTCCTGAGCCTGGCGCTACCGGCAGATGAACAGGGCCATTTCTGGCAAGAAGTGCTGTTGGTTGACGAGCAGGTTAGCGATAAACTATTGTCAGCGCTCATACCGTTGCTGGAGGACTATTTGAAGAGTGTTCCGGCCGAGGGACAACGGCTTCCCGCTGCGCAACGAGCAATCTATAAACTGCCCATTCGGGCACATGAGAGGCCTGAAGGACCTTTTGTGCAGGTGACATTTGAGCCAGACAGTGCGATGCTCTTACAAGAGGGAGCACCTGGCTGGCAAGAACGTCTACAGCCATGGAGCTACGATGGATTGCTACGCATACGCAAGAACTTTGAGCTACACTCATAGCTGTTTAAGCTGTTGAATCAAAAGGTGTGAAAAGTAGCCAGCTCTTCACACCTTTAATTATATACCCGAAAAGAGTGTACACTCCAGTCAGTAGCTAAAAATTTGTAATGTAAGTAGAGAAAGCACTACTGAGGGACTTACTCAGCGGTAAGAGCTTCAGGTGCTTCTGCCTGTACATCTACATTAGAGATGGTGTGTCCAACCGTCCGTAAAGCTGTTGCAATCTGCTCCTGTGTCACAACATCTTTATCATAGCGTAGTGAAACGGTTTTAGAGGGAACGTCAGTGCTAAGTATCTCGACAGTGGGTACCTCGTTAAGCGCACGTACAACCTTTTTCATGCACCCCTGACACCCGATCTTTGGAAGCGTCATCACTTGTTCTTGTTGCATACATTTATCTCTTTCTACAATGTTCTTTGGTAGTCGTCATTCAAATAGAGGTTAGAGAATAGGATACACAGAGCATCCGCCTTGGTGAATGCTAGAGCATCCCATACCCCCTCTACATGCTCCACTCGGAACATAGCATGGAGTGTACGAGGAGAAGGGTTTTCTGTCTATTCGGAGAAGTACCTAGTATTTTTCTCATTGCAGTATCTTGAAACCGAAGCGAACTATACGCAATTTAGAGATACTCGTGGCCCACCTCTTCAGCAGTATGAGTGTACCGGAGTATCCCAAGAGGATCAAAGTGATTTTGCATCAGGTATCCGAATCTAGAAACATCAAGGTCAGGAGAAAATTTCTGCAATTTCGTTTTGAGTGGTGCAAGAAAGGGAGGAAGGGTGACCGATGGGGCTTGAACCCACAACCGCTGGAGCCACAATCCAGAGCTCTGCCGATTGAGCTACGGCCACCACACACTGTGTCGTAAACACATCGCCAGTATAGTAGACCTCTTGCGTTTTGTCAATAGGCAGAGACACCTTTTTCTTACCAATTTTTTGTCATATCGTACAACAAGGTATTTTATGAAAACGTGGCGAGAAAATCACGATGTCTTCAGCTTCGTGAATGAACGCCCCCCTAACTGACTAGCTCGATAGTCGGATCAGCCCACTTCATCACCTTCGCAAACTCCCGTGCTTTTTCGACATAATCCTCGGCATCCAAAGTCCCAATCTGCCCGGGTCCATACATTTCGTTGCTTAAGCCCCAGTATTTAACGTTATAGGGTTTCTCGTGTCCATGTTCGCGGCGCAAATTAGCCCAATATGTGTTGCCAGTCCCATTACAATATTCAACCCAGCCTTGCGCTTCATCCATGGTTCCGGTACCCATGTTGACACAGATGTATGGCTCAGTTCCTAATAGTTTACAGAATTGCATGAATTCATTTGTGCCAAAGCGATTAGGCTCTTCTTTATGCCAGGCCAATTCTCGACGGCGTGGGCGTTGCTTGACTGGTCCAACACCGTCAAGCCAATGGTAGCCACTGACGAAATTGCCACCCGGCCAACCCATGATTGGATTGCGTAGTGGTCGCAATGCATCAAGCACATCATGGCGAAACCCCTGCTTATCACTTAATGGAGAGCCTTCCTCAAAAATACCACCATAGATACAGCGCCCTAAATGTTCGATAAAGCCACCGTAGATTTTGCTATCTACAGAATCTAAGTCCAAAGACGAAGGCTTCAATAGACGTGCCAGATCTCCTAGCCCCGCTGTAAAGCCATAAGCCATAGTACTGACAAGTACAAAGAAAAGTTTGGCTGAATAGAGAAAGGTTATAACTCATGAATCATATTCTGTGCTACCATGCCTAAAAACACGTGTATTTCTATTGCATCGGACAAGCGTACATCTCCTTTATATAGATAAACAAGAATACACAAATAAAACCATCTCAGAAGTAGTTTATATAATTTTCTATCCAAAAATCTCACTATGCCGAGTTTAATATTGCACAACTTATTTGTGGTATGTATAATATAAGAGAGTAGAACAAGAAGGAAACACGTGTGTTTCTTTCCCATGGTTCACCAGCTCCATTTTAGAATTTCGCATCACCGATATAGCATACCGTAAGAAGTATGTGGGAAGATTATGTGGAAAGGGTTGTATAAGATGGCTCGCCGTCCAAAACTATTACCATATCCATCTGCCGAGACAGGTGTTCATGAGCAGACACAAAAGCTGCACACAGTTTTGCCGCTCTTTACATTGCCGATCAGCCAGACAAACCAGAGTATGTTAGAGGAGCCAACGGAGCGTATCCCGAACGTTGCTGCCCCTGCACCAAAACCACTGAGAAAGCCGCAGCGAGTACCTAAAGTGGTGAAGATCGGCTCAAAATATGAGAAATTTTATGTGACACGTCCATTCCTTCCGGCCCATCCTCAGTCACATATAGCAAAACAGCTTGTTCAGCAGAAAATTAACAGAAAGAAAAAGAAGCTTTCTCCCGCACGTCGCCTCGGAATGATTTTCCAGGAATTACTCTACCTGAGCATTGCGCTTACGCTGGGATTTCTCGTCCATATTGTTCTAGCAGGCAATCCCATTTACCAATTCGTCTGTTGGGCAATTATCGTAGTATTGTGGTCTAATTTCTCCAGTGCCACTTTACGCACGTATTCACGTAAGAAGATGAATAAGGTTCTTACAACTTTGCATTTACCAGCAATTCCTAAGACACTTGGTAGAACTGCACACCTGCGTTCTCTTCAGGACGATACTACAGCTTATCTCAAAGCTATTCGCAATCTCGGGTCGATGAAAGAGAGAAAATAGGGATGTCAAAAATAAAAATTATCATTTATAGCTCCCTTTATATGCTTACCATTGCCATTTTCATATCAACTTTTGTTTTTCAGTCGCATCCTATTGAGAACACACCTATTCTCGTTCTACGCACCATTATTGTTTTGTTTGCGACTATTTTGCTCACAAAATACACTTTGTACTTGCTTGTCTGTCCATGGTATGAAACATTTGGGAAACCAGAGAAGAAGCAACAACAACTCTATAAAAATTACGAACCCCTCGTTTCAGTTATTATTCCTGCCTGGAACGAGGAGGTTGGTCTGCTTGCCACCATTAAAACGCTGCTCGCGAGCAGTTATCGAAACATGGAACTGGTCGTGGTAAATGATGGCTCAACTGATCGCTCCGATCAGATGATGAGAGAGTTTCAGACAAAGTATGACCGTGAAACAGCAGGCATGGAAGGGCGCATTGCTCTGGTCTATCACTATCAACAAAATGGGGGAAAGGGTTCGGCGCTCAACACAGGTATCCGCCTCTCTCATGGTGAGATTCTCATCAGTATCGACGCTGATTGTATCGTTCATGAACACGCGATTCGTAACTTCGTCAAGTGTTTTCGTGATCCAGAAGTGATGTCGGCGGTAGGCAATGTACGCATTGGCAATAAGAAATCGCTTGTCGGCACTATCCAATACCTGGAATATCTCTTCTCATTCTATTTCAAGAAAGCCGATTCGATCCTGAACACCATCTATATCGTTGGGGGAGCTGCAGGCGCATATCGGCGGGAAGTGTTTGAGAAGCTAGGTCCATATAGCACGAAGAATATCACAGAAGATATAGAACTCTCTGTGCGCATTCAGAAGGCGGGTATGAAGATTGTCTACGCACCTGATGCAGTGATCATCACTGAAGGGGCCAGCGATGTCAAAGGTTTGATGAAGCAGCGCCTGCGCTGGAAACGAGGTCGTTTTGAAACCTTCAGTGAACATCGCGATCTCTTCTTCAGCCTGAAAAAGCACCACAACAAGCTCCTTACCTGGGTCGTTCTGCCTCTGGCGGTATTCGGAGAACTACAACTCGGACTTGAGCTGCTGTTTATCTTGCTTCTTTACATCTTCTCATTTATAACCAGCGATTTCTCAGCGTTTATCTCAGGAGTCGTGGTTGTATCGCTGATTTTTTTCATCCAGATTTTCGAGGACAAGGAACATCGCAAGCTCTCATACCTGTTTCTCGCACCTATTGGCTGGCTACTCTTCTACTTTACGACCCTGGTCGAGTTCAACGCGCTCTTGAAATCACTCTGGGGGTTAATACGGAAAAAAGAGCTGAAATGGCAGAAGTGGCAACGTCAGGGAGCAGTTGATTCCAACCAGAAAGGATAAATAAGGGATAATACAAGGGCGCGTAGCATCTACTAGCCAGCGCCCCCAATTTCCTTACTGGCTCAGAATGCTGTATAGAGACCCTTGACAAGCAGAGATGCCTATCCTACACTCCAAAGAGAGTAGCTAAAGTAGCTAAAAGCGAATAGGGATAGTAGAGAAAGGGATGCAATCAGGTATGTCCAGCACACCCAAGAGACCCTTGAGAGCGGCAGAAGATACAGGATCTATAGCAACAGGAGGCACAGGTGTAGCCAGCCTTGACCAGCAGGAGCTAAGTGATGAGAGTAGCGAGGCAGACCTCGCGAACCTTCCAGAGCTTCCTCCAGGCATCGTTATTGCAGCACCCAGTAAAATACCGCGTCGTCGCACACGCTGGATCGACGCTATCGACGTTATTTTTGAGAAAGATCCGGCGTGCACAAGCATCTTTGAGGCCCTGGTATATCCGGGCCTCTGGGCTATCTTCTATCACCGTATTGCTCATGCACTCTACAACGCTCATATTCCTTTTATACCGCGAGTGATCGCCCAGTTTGCACGCTTCGTCACAGGTGGGATCGAGATTCATCCAGGTGCGCAGATAGGGAAGCGTTTCTTTATCGATCATGGAGCCGGTGTCGTCATAGGTGAAACGACAGTGATCGGTGATAATGTGATGCTCTATCACCAGGTCACGCTCGGAGCTACAGGCTGGTGGCGTCCGGGGCCAGGGCGGAAACAGAAACGGCATCCGACTATCGAAGATGGAGTTACTATTGGCGTTGGAGCTGCTCTTCTTGGACCTATTACAATTGGACGAGGGAGCAAAATTGGCGCAATGGCTCTGGTGCTTGAGTCTGTCCCTCCAAATTCAGTTGTCGCAGCCAAACCTGCCGAGCTGCTTGTAAAAGGGGGTGAAACACTGGAAAAGCATCAGGAACTCACGCAAGGGTGGAATGGCAATAACAGTTGGGAGATGGACTACCAGATTTAGCACCGCTGCTCACTCATAGAGGCAAAGTGTGTCGATTACTGTCTTCCAGAAACGTGGAACATCGAGATCGTACCCGACACGCATGTTAGAAGGTTTTCCCAGCATTCTATAAGGATCACACACAGTACGTCCGCTTGTCCATGTTCCAGTAAGTTCAATAGTCACATACATCGATGCAGCGAGAACAATCTCAGGCTCAATGACAGCAACAACTGCACATGGATCATGAACTGGTGGGTCTGAAAAACCAAAAACATCTCTATAGGTCTGTTTAAAAAAGATGAGCAGATCTGCCGCGAAACTCGTTACAGTACGCCCAGCATCATAAAGCTGTTGCACTATCCTTTCACTTGCTAGAGCGCGATGTGTTACTTCAAGTGGCACCATTGTCATTCGACAGCCAGATTCAAAGACGATAGCTGCCGCTTCTGGATCGCACCAGATATTAAACTCAGCAGCGGGATGCATATTGCCCAGGCCAATAGCCCCTCCCATAAATGAGATTGCACAGATTTTTGGCACAATTGCTGGTTCCTTGCGCATAGCGGTTGCAATGTTCGTGAGTGGACCCGTTGCAATTATCGTGATATCGCCGTCAGACTGAAGCAAAAGCTCGATCAATAGATCAACTGCATGGAGAGAAACAAGCTCCAGCGATGGCTCGGGGATCTGTGGCCCATCCAGACCTGATTCTCCATGAATATTTGGCGCGAAACGTGGAGGGCGCGTTAATGGACGCGAGCATCCTTTTGCAATAGGAATATTGTCAATTCGCGCAAGCGAACATACTTTTAGTGCATTGTGCGACGTTTTATCTACAGACTGATTTCCAGCAACCGTAGTGATCGCAAGTAGCTCCACAGCAGGATGACGGGCTGCTAACAGGATTGCAATTGCATCATCGTGACCAGGATCACAATCAAGGATGATTTTTTGTCTCATACTCTCTTCCCTTAGAAACTTTCTGCATCTTCTGTACAGAATAGAACATCTTGTTCTCCAACAAACACTTCTGAAACTGATACAATCACGGTTACATTACTGTTCTTCACGCTTACGAAGTTTGATTTATAGCAGGCAGTCTATAAAGACAAGGCAAGAGGTGTAATTTTATCCTAGCATGCAGACAAGTATTTTTCAAGTAAGAAATTGGAGAAAACACTCGACGCTGACTCCCGACCTTGCTATAATGTCGCTGAGAGGATGTGAAGCATTCTTCTCTCAACAAAAATATAAACTCTACTATTCAGGAGTATTTCAGTGTCAGTACACACACCTGGTCACTTACTTATAGGACAATCAGGCGGCGCGACCGCCGTTATAAATGCGAGTCTCGTTGGTGCTGTGCAGACGGCCCTTGCTGATACACGTATCGGAAACATCTACGGAATGCATTATGGTATTGAAGGACTGCTCAAAGAAGATATTCTCGACTTACGTCAGCAGCCTGCAATGCTCTGGTCGCAACTGCTTGATACGCCCTCTGCGGCGCTTGGTTCTTGCCGTTACAAACTGCAAGAGCATGATCCTGAGCGTGCGCTCGACATTTTGCGGCGCTATGATGTGCGCTACGTTCTGTATATCGGTGGGAACGACTCGGCAGATACAGCTCACCGTCTTGCCCAGACCGCGCGTCAGGCAAATTATGAGTTACACATCATCAGTGTTCCAAAAACTATCGACAACGATCTGCCATTCACTGATCACTGTCCCGGCTACGGAAGTGCAGCACGTTTTCTTGCACAGGCAACGCAGGATTCAACGCTGAACACGCTTTCCATCCCCTGGCACTACCCGGTCAAGATCATCGAGACAATGGGCCGTGACGCGGGCTGGCTTACTGCCGCTACTGCATTAGGGAAACGTGATGAGGAAGATGCACCACACATTCTTCTCCTACCAGAACAGCCCTTCAACGCTGATCGTTTTCTCTCTCAAGTTGAGGAAATACATAAGAAGCTGGGCTACGTCGTTATTGCCGCGGCAGAGACGGTGCGTGATGAGCAAGGGCAGGCGTTAGGCTCAGGAGGACAGGTAGGAGTAGATGCATTTCACCATCCTCTTTTGAGTGGAGCGGCTCAATACCTGGTCGAGCTGGTCAAGTCTCAACTGCACCTGCGCGCACGCTTTGATAAGCCAGGTGACTTGCAACGCATGTCCTCCACCCATATCTCAACAGTTGATCGCGATGAGGCATATCTTGTTGGACAAGCCGGAGTGCAAGCGCTTCTCGCGGGAGAAAGTGATAAAATGGTCACGTTGGTTCGCCACAATGAGCCGAAGTATTCCTGTACGACTGGATTAGCCGCACTTGATGCAGTTGCGAATCAACAGCGTCTCTTACCAGCGGAATATCTGAACGAGAGCAAAACGATGGTAACGCCAGCTTTTTTTGAATATGCCCTGCCATTCATTGGAGAGCCATTGCATCGAGCAGGAACGCTCCACTTACAAAAAGTACAGCGATAAATTCTGCGCAATGTAAGGTATGGATATAAGTCATCTTGAAGTAGTCAAACGCATCCAATAGGAAATACCAATTTTGTCTGCGTAGTAGGATAAAGATATGGCCGACATACAACGTGAACAGAAGATGGGACAGGATCTGAACGAATATAACCCCGTTCTCTCAGGGGAACGTATTACGCTGCGCCGCCCCACAATGAAAGATGCTTCCTCTGTTTTTCACTGGGAGCGCGACGACGAGGTATGGCGCTACGATCTGCATCGGCCCTACTCGCACACGCTCCCAGAGTTTCTACCAATCTTTGAGCGCAACTACGTAAAAGGCAATGGGCGGCAGTTCTGGTTTATTATTGAAGATGAACAACATGTTCCCATTGGCACTATTACCTACTTTAATATTGATAACCGATTAGGACAGGTTGAGGTAGGATTGGGTATTGGTAACAAGTCACGTTGGGGAAAAGGTTATGGCGCAGAGGCTATTCGTACACTGGTTCAGCACCTCTTCACCTTCCCCAATCTCGTACGCATCTATGCTGAGACAGCGCTCGCCAATAAACCAGCACGAAATGCCTTTAGCAAAGTTGGCTTTACTGAAGTTGGACAGATCTTTGATCCTCGCAGTACAGGTGATCCATGGGTGCTGCTTGAACTATGGAAATCACAGGCGCGCTAAGCGTGACATAAAGAAAGGAGAAGGCATGCTGTTCTAGCTACCGTGTGTGGTATAGAACAGCATACCTTGACAAAACCTATTATGAACACACATGTAAGTGTTGATCCCTCTATTTTTAAAGCGTACGACGTACGTGGTGTATATGGAGAAACGTTAAACGCAGAGATAGCCTATCGTATCGGACGTGCGGCAGCCCAATATTTAAACGTTCCCCAAATTGCGGTTGGTCGCGATATGCGTCTCTCCTCCCCAGAAGTTGCCGAGGCACTGATTCGTGGCATCACCGACCAGGGAGTGAATGCAATCGATCTAGGGCTTACGACCACTGATGGACTCTATTTTGCGGTTGGCAAGTTCAAGTACCCGGCGGGTGCAATGGTGACAGCCTCACACAATCCTGGAAAATACAACGGCATCAAATTCTGCCGCGCGGAAGCCTTTCCGATCAGCCTGGATACAGGACTGGCTGATATTCGAGACCTGACAGTACACGGGAACTTTGCTCAGCCTGCTCAAAAGGGGCAGGTGACAAAGCGGGACATTACTGACGACTACATCCAGCACGCTCTCTCTTTCATCGACGTGAACAAGCTGCGACCACTCAAGGTTGTCATCGATGCAGGCAACGGTATGGCGGGCATGATCATGCCGCGCGTCTTCCACCATCTCCCCTGTGAGCTGGTGCCATTATACTTCGAGCTAGATGGTAGCTTCCCTCACCATCCTGCCAGCCCGATTGAGCCGGAGAACATGGTCGATGTGCAACAGAAGGTGCGCGAGGTCGGAGCTGACGTGGGAGCCGCCTTCGATGGAGATGCCGACCGGATGTTCCCAGTTGACGAGCATGGCGACCTGGTTGATGGCTCGATGGTGACAGCGATGGTCACGAATAGCCTATTGCGTCGCTATCCTGGCTCAACCATCCTCTACAACCTGATCGTCTCCAAAAGCGTGCCCGAACTTGTCGAGCAGCTTGGTGGGAAAGCAGTAAAGACACGAGTCGGGCACTCATTCATCAAGGCCGATATGCGCACGGTCAACGGTATCTTCGGTGGTGAGCATTCCGGGCACTTCTACTTCCGCGACAACTGGTACGCTGACTCCGGTCTGATCGCGCTCCTCATCGTGCTCGAACAGATTTCAATCGCCAACAAGCCACTCTCGCAGATAATTCAGCCACTGGATCACTGGGTGCGCAGTGGTGAGATCAACAGCACTGTGAGCGATGCCAGAACCAAACTGCTTGCACTCGAAGAGCATTTCGGCAAATCCGCACAGTCCACCGATAACCTGGACGGTCTCACTGTTGATTACGGCGACTGGTGGTTCAACGTGCGCCCCTCCAACACCGAACCGCTCCTGCGTTTGAACGTCGAAGCCAAAACGCGCACACTGATGGAGCAGAAACGCGACGAGGTGCTCGCGTTCATTCGCGGGTAGTATGTATAAATGTCAAAGACAAGGGCAAGTTCTCGATGACGAGAGCTTGTTCCTGTTGTACCTTAGCTTTGTAGATGATGTAGTTGTTAAGATGCTTCACTCAGATTACGGCGAAGAAATGTATCAAGAGATGGAGGGGGGAGCGGTAATCTTGGACCTAGAACTTCGACAGCATTCTCTTCACTCAATTGTGTCCTCATCCCTACACTTCCCCCCTTCTGATGAGTAATCTGTTGATCTAGAAGCCGTCTTAATTTCTGTATAAAGTTAACAAAGAAACATAGCTCTAACTTACCCTGAATATACACTTTCGGATTTAACGTACTCAGCTCGTTCATTATATTCTCTTCTTCTAAAAACCATTGTTCCGGTGTTACTACACTACATATAGTATCTAGAAGATTTACTAAACCTTTCTGCTTTACCTCTTCTGATTGCTCTACTATCAAGTCGTCATTCAAATGAAAAAAGCGAGAAAATTTGATATTATTCACATTGGGTTGCAACTTCTGGCATCTCATATATACAATCCAGGCAATTATAGGTATGCATCGTTATTGACGTTGACTCGTCTCTCAACAAAGTAATTCTCTTCGCAGTTACGCATATCTGCATAGATATGTAATATCTCTTCGCACGTTATGGACATATCTCCTGGCTTACCTGCCCCTTTACTACACTTTCCTCGCAGTAATTCCGCGTGCACCTCCTCTTTAGACAGAAGTGATTTCACACAACCGTTTGCCCGTTTTATCACTTCTAATGTTGTTACCACAAAGAAAGAGGAGTTTCAGAATGACTACATGCACATTGGAATACCAGATCCGTCAGGCCGTGTATAGCGATGTAGCAGACTTAGCCCGTCTGCGTTGGAATTTTTCAGATCAGACAGGCCATACTTTTGAGACGTTTTATCAAGAGTTTGCAACGTTTCTCCAACAGGCTCTTACTAGCGAAAGATGGACTGTGTGGGTAGCAGAACATAGCGAACGGATTATCGCAAACATTTATATCCAACGAGTCCAGAAAGTTCCTCGTCCGGGTCGCCCTAAAATGTATTGGGGATATGTAACGAATGTTTATGTTGAACCTTTTGCACGCAAACAGGGCATTGGCTCACACATGCTACATATAATTCTGCAATGGGCAAGAGACCAGCATATACAGTTTCTCATCGTGTGGCCTGCCGAGGAAAGTGTGAATTTCTATCATCGTGCAGGGTTTGTGCGGAATCAGGACATCCTCGAATTGGACATACTCACACTGGCCGAAGACCTTTCACAGGAGTAAGAGCTAGATGATAGAACACCTCAAGATTACAGCAGAAACTTTCCCTGAAGAGATCAAAACGTTTCTGGGAACAGTACACTCCCTCACTTATCCACGTCAGGGCTGCACATCTGATATTGTTATTGTGCAGTGCGAGCGTGGAATGTACGTTGTGAAACGCTCACGAGGTGAACAATTTAGCAGGTGGGTGGCGCGAGAATATGAGGTACTTCAAGCGCTTCGAGAGATTGCACTCCCTCTTCCACG
>DAOUDD010000011.1:0-62984 GCA_034431765.1 Ktedonobacteraceae bacterium
TAGGATAAGTAAATGAGCCGGCATGATGAGCCATTTTCTCCAGATACGCTTGATGATATGCTTGCTGAGCTTATGAATGGGCAAGTACAAGAGCCTGATCTGTCTAATCTATCTCCTGATGCCACTACACGAGCAAACGGAACAAATGTACGGCTGGTTCACGATCTGTCCTCCCTGACAAAGGATGATAGCCAACGTCTGAAGCGTATCCGCGAACACCTGGGGCAGGTCTATGAAGCAGGGCAGACATTCCAATCCTCTCAAGGGACGAAACAGAGTAACGAGGCACCTGGCAATCCTGCGTTCAATGTGGTTCAAAGTACAGCAACACAGCCACTTTCTCTGGTAAGTAGACGAAAGGGATCTGGAAAATGGGCAAAGACAGATCAGCATGCACGAAAGAAGAATAGCCACTCGTTTGTACAACTCGTATCCGGTCTCGTTGCGATCCTGGTTATAGCGAGCATGCTGATACTTTTTACACGGACTGATCTACACCCTACAGCTCAGAAACCAGCGCGACCGTTTATCGAACCTCAGACTGTTACACCTCCAGGCTATTATGTGAAGCAGAACGGAGATATTTCGCGTGTAGATGTGAAAAATGGCGAGGTCCTCTGGACATTTCCTTTACCCTCATCAGAGACATTTTCGCCGTCTATAGCTGTTTATGGAAACACTGTTTATGCAGTCGCTACTACCGGTCTCTACGCGATTGATGCGTTAAAGGGGTTGCAGCGCTGGTTTCACCCACTATCCGACCTGGAGAAAGTGTTTCACATTACTGCCTCTAATGGCTTGCTTTATCTTGCATTTGATCATGGAGTCTACACACTCAAAACAGCGAATGGGCAACTTTTTCACACGTATAAATTACAGGTAAAAGACATCCCTTCTAGTATGACCATAGCGGGCAATATCTTATATATGAATGTTAAGCCAAAGATATATGCAATTAATTTCGAGAGTGGACAGGAATTGTGGCAGAAGCCGTTAGCAGCAGATGTAACGCACGAAGAGACTTTATCTAATATGGAGGTTCATAATAACATCATATATGGGAAGGTGTTTCGACAAGAGATAAATTCTTACGATTTATATCTTATTGCGATCCAGGCAGGGACAGGAGAGGTACTCTGGAGATCAGAACTCACAACATATGATCCCTATGCGTATTCGGACTCTAACATCACGTATTCTATTAGTAATGGCGTTGTTTATTACAGCACGGTTTATAGCACAATATTGCATGCCTACGATGTGCAGGGGAGTAAAGAGCTGTGGCAGAAAGACCTTCATGTACTTCAGGGTAAGATTCAAGTCGTGAATGATACAACACTTTGTATTCTAGCAGGCATGGCGACTGTATCACCCAAATCGACACTAGCAGAATCTCCACCATTAATTACCAAGAGCACTGACAACAACACTGGGCGCTATACATATATCGGTCTCGTTGCACTAACAATGCTGAACGGAGAGGTGAAATGGCAGTATCCCAACTCAGTCGAGAAGATGATAAGTAGTACACAAAGCTTCAATTCTCAAGATCCCCAACAGGATATTGTTCAAGAAGGTAGCATTTACGTAACTATAGGTTCAAATAACCCTGAGGAAAGGTATGCTTTTACAGCTGATGGCTCCATTGCCTGGCATAAATCATTTGTACAGAAAGTTGATAAGAAATGAAGCAAGAAAAGCGTCTTCTGGGCGTTCTCGCACTCGTTCTGCTGCTTCTGGTTGGGGTTATTTCTCTTAGCACTTATCTCAATAGCAGTATTTCTGAAGCGAAGCCAGACACTCATAAACCAGAGACCTCGGTGGTACAGCAGAAAGACAATATCACTAACTGCCGAGACTGGCAAGCAGTAGACATGCCCGGTGAAGCAGGAAAAGAGGGCACGTTAAATGCCATCGTAGCAAGCTCAGCTAATGATATCTGGACGGTTGGAGATGCAAACGGCCCCCTGATCGAACATTGGGATGGGACGAGGTGGCTAAAGGCCAACATACAAGGGATGAAAGGCACACTCAACGCTATCGCTGAGGTATCACCAGGTGACATCTGGGCTGTCGGATCTGGGCTAGCACTTTTGCATTGGGATGGCTCGACATGGAAGAACGTAAGCAATTCATCTCTAGAGCTTACAGGTTCGTTGAGAGGTATTACAGCACTTGCCTCCAATAATATCTGGGCGGTTGGCTCGACCCTTACTTCAGATCAGCATCGGCATGCACTAATCCTCCATTGGGATGGCTCGACATGGAATAATGTTCCTGCTCCCATCTCTGATAACGATGAAGAACTCAGTAGTATTGATGCTATTTCAACTGCTAATATCTGGGCGGTTGGAGGGTCCAGTGCAGCAGGAGATCAAGGTGCACTTATTGAACATTGGAACGGCTCAGAATGGCAGCGTTTGCCCGCGCCCAAGCTTCTTGGTAGGTCCTACTCTATTTCTAGAAACTCTTTATCCTCAATCGCTTCGATCTCAGCCAATAATATCTGGGCTGTCGGAACGTGGAGCTTGAACGGGTTAGATGCGGCTCTAGGCAACCCTGATGAGATGATTCTTCACTGGGACGGGCAAGCATGGAAGTATGTACGAGTGTCTGCACCAGAGAACCGCTTGAATGGGTTGAAAGCAATCACCGCGATCACATCTGATAACATCTGGGCCATAGGCGAGTTGAAAAATTCAAACACTCGGCTCTGGCAAGCATACACGCAACATTGGGACGGGAAAAAGTGGAACATGGTTTACTGGCCCAACAGGTATGGACAAGCCAATTCAAATAGCTCGTTTTCCCTCAATGGAGTGACCAGCTTTGACGACGGTCAGGCGTGGGCTGTTGGCTCACAAAAAACTGTGACGCAGAATCCTCCTATTGGAGATTCGATGACACGTGACTCGGCACATCCACTTGTCTTATCACTTTGCTCTAGCGAATCAGCACAAAATCAATAGCAGAAGATTCCTATTAGTCTTCTGTTACAGAGATCCTTTTATTTATATTTTGGGCATATGGAAACAGGCTTTTTGTTTCCATACGCACAGCAAGGAAGTGTACAGGAGGCACAACCTATGCAACGCCGCGCCGTTCTTATTCTTGCCCTTATTTTCGTTCTTATCGCTGGAACGCTTATCTATCTCTTTGCCTTCACGCCACTTACCTCACAGATCACGACAGCCATCGGCTCTGGTGATGACACAGCTCAAGTAACACCTACTGTTGAGCCGACACCGATGTCTACACCCACTCCTACGCCGACTCCAACACTGACAGAGACACCCTCTCCTACTCCTACGCCGTTGGCACCTGGAGTTATGCCGCCCTCGACAGCGAAAGCTGTCTATATGGTGGATGTCACAACTGGCAAGGTGATGACAGATGTTGCCAGTGATCAGGAACTGCCGATGGCGAGTACTGCTAAAATCATGACGGCTTTGCTGGCAACGGAGCGCATCAATCTTGATCAGCCTGTGACTATCCCGGATGAGGCAGCTCAGCGTATTGATGCCAACGGAGAAAGCAGCGCACAGCTACATCCGGGGGATCGTATTCGCATGCGCGAGGTGCTTGCAGGCTTACTGGTACAATCCGGTGCAGATGCGGCAGTGACGCTGGCAGATGCAACGTCAGGCTCAGTAGATGCGTTTGTAACTGAGATGAATGCTTACGCACAGCGACTCGGGCTGGCGCACACGCACTTTGTTGACCCTGATGGTATCTCAGATCAGAGCGTCACAAGCGCGGCAGACCTTGTCAAGCTCTCAGAAAAAGCGATGCAGAACAGCACTATTGCATACCTGGTGAGCCAGACGGACTACCACGTAGCCCCATCGCAAAATCATCTCAGATATGATTGGCAAACTACAAATGCCTTGCTCACCTCCTACCCAGGGGTGTTCGGGATCAAGACAGGGCACTCAAACGCTGCGGGCTTCTGTCTGGCCTTTGCTGACAAGCAGACCAACGGCCACATTATCTATGGAGCTATTCTAGGAAGTCCCGATGAAGAAGCACGCACCTCTGATGTGACAAAGCTGCTGGATTGGACTAACTACGTTCTCACGCATTAAGTACTAACATCTAGTACATAGAAATGAGCATCTCGTTTCTGTATACTAGATGTTGAGTTACTATTTTATTGTCCTAAAACTCTTTACAAGAGCGCATACCATTGGCGAACGTGCGAGAACGCTGACGCAAAGAGCGCTCTCACGATATCGTCCCTCGCTTGTAGCGCTGAAGCTTCGGTGGGGAGAAACATTGCTCCATTTGAGAAAGAGACAGTTCGCCAACAATCAGAGACTAAAAACCACTTTATCCATTGAGATCGTCATTGCAGGCTTGCGCCATTTTAGTAAGGGCGTCGTCGGAGGTGCTCTGGCCCTTCAAGACGCTGGTGTAGCCACTCGTGATATCATCGCGACACTTCTGCCAGCCCGGTTCAATGGAGGCAACAAACGAGTGTTCGATCATCTGCGGCCCAACTTTGCGAGTTGGAACCTGCGCGTAGTAATCCTGTAGCTCTTTGCTACTGAAGACCGATTTGCGAATTGGCATATAGCCGGTCTGCTTGACGAAGGTAGCATTCGACTCTTTACTGGTCAGGAACTTCAGCAGATCCCACGCCGCCGTACGATTATCCTCACTTACACCCTTGAAGATCGACAGGTTGGTGCCAAAGAGCACGGTATACTGGCCCTTGGGGCCGGCTGGCAGTGCAGACTCGTCGAACTTAAATGCTCCGTTGATCGCTTTGGAGAGGAAGGGATAGCTGGCAATAGTGCTGATCGAGAAGACCGCCTTCTGTGAGGTGAAATCATTCTGCCAGGCATAGCCCTGTGTGACATGGGCCGCACCAGACTTCACAAGTGGAGCCAGGTAGTCCATCGCGTTCTTTGCGTAGGTTTTATTGCTGCCCTTATCAAAGGTAGTGCTCTTGCCGTCTTTGCTGACAAAGTCAGTGCCACCAAGAGCTTTGTAGAGAATCGACCACTCGTCTACGCTGGGGGTGAAGGAAAGACCCCACTGATTGCCGTTACCCGCCTGTCCAATCTTTGTCACATCATCCACCAACGCCTGCCAGGTGGTTGGAGGGGTCATGTTCAGCTTTTGCAGCGCATCGGCATTGTAGTACAGCACTTCGTTACTCTTGTTAAAGGGCAACATGTACTGTGTGCCGTTGATCTGCCCATCTTTGAGCAGTGCAGGGTAAAAATCGTTGAGATCTTTCAGGCCATTTTTGCCATTGATATACGGTTGTAATGGAACAATCTGGTCATTCTGCTGATACTGGACGGCCCAGCTCTCATACACCTGCGCAAGCGCGGGGGGCGTTTTGCTGGCAATCGCAGCGTTCAGCTTTGTCTGCAGCGTTGGATACGAGTCAAAGGCTTGCAGATTCACTGTGACATTCGGGTTCTTCTGCTTGTACTGATTGATCAAGCTCTCGGTCACATCTTTATTTGCGCCCGTGCTGAATGCCTCCCAGAAGTCCACTGTGTACGCCTTCTTTGCATCGAGCACACTGCGATCAGGACCGGTCGGTGTTGCTGTAGCATTCGTACCAGAGGTACTGTCCCCATTGCCACATGCAGTGAGCAGGAACAGCGCTAACAGCGAAATAACCATGCTCAAACGAAACATATTATGATACATATGATGCCTTTCATACCTTTCTTTTTGGCTTAAAGAAATGATACTGTATTGACACACCCAGGCAATCGTACAGATGCTATAGAGAGCATAGCATAATAGCGTAACCTGATTGCCTGCCAGTGAAAGCTGGAAAACCTGCGTGTTCTTACCCTTTTGTGCTGCCAGCCGAAATGCCCTCGATGAACTGGCGTTGCGCGATCAGGAAGAGCACGAGCACCGGAAGAGTAGTAAAGGTCGCAGCAGCAGCCAGCCCGGTCGGATCGGTCCCGCCTTCGCCGGAGAGAAGGGCCTGCAACCCCACCTCGATGGGTAGCATGGCCTGGCTCTTCGCGACCAGGTAGGGCCAGAGAAACGCGTTCCAACTGCCAATAAAAACCTGCAACGCGATGACAGCCAGCGCTGGACCAGCTAATGGAGCGGCAACGCGGCGCAGGAAACCGAAACGACTGCATCCGTCTAGCTGTGCCGCCTCCCACAACGAAGTCGGCAGTGCAAGAAAGAACTGGCGCAGCAGAAAGATGCCCGAAATACTCACAGCAAAAGGAATAATCTGTGCCTGGTAGGTATCAGACCAATCCAGGACCTTTGTCACAATCAAATAACTTGGGATCAGCGTTGCCTCGCCAGGGATCATGATCAGCCCAAGAATAAGCAGAAAGAGCACTGTGCGTCCGGGAAACTTCATGGTGCCAAAGGCATAGCCAGCTAGCAGCGAGGTAAGCAAGGCCAGAGTTGCGGTGCACAACGAGACGAAAAGACTATTCAGGAAGAAGCGTCCCCATGGTTGCTGCTGCCAGACATGAAGGTAATTCGACCACTGCCAGTCAGGTAGAAAATGTGGCACAACATCCAGCGCGTGCTGTGGCGTGAGCAGCGATGTGACTACGATCCAATACAGTGGAAAGATTGCAATAAAGGCTGCGACACCCACAAACAGGTAGCGCAAAATGCTTTGCGTACGCTTTGAAGCTCCATGCAAACGTTGAGGCTGTTGCACAGGTTGCATGCGATTGCGACGTAAGGGAATGCGAAGTGTTGCCATGCTCGACTCCAGAACTAATCTAGCGAATTATTGCGCCCCCTGGTCAGCCCGAACTGCGCAACCGCAATGGTAAAGACCAGCAAGAAGAGAACAACGGAGATAGCCGCACCTCGGCCCGGATGCGGGAAGGTTGAAAATCCTTCAGAGAACAGGTATAGCCCTAACGTTCGCGCAACATGATCGGGACCACCACCAGGGCCTGCCAGCACAAATACAGGCACAAACATCTTAAAGGCATCAATTGTGCCTAGCAACAAGACAACCAGCGTGATCGGGATCAGCAATGGCCAGGTCACATAGGTAAACACCTGCCATGGGCGCGCTCCATCCACTCGTGCCGCCTCCGCTAATGCGGGCGAAACGTTCGCTAGACCAGCCATGAAGATCACAACGCTAAAGCCTAGCGATTTCCAGGTGGTGTAGATGACGATGCTAAACAGTGCCCAATGTGGATCGCCCAACCAGTCGATAGGCTGCAAGTGGACCAGGCGCAGCACACCGTTGAACAGACCATGATCTCTATTAAACATCTCAAGCCAGATCGCTGATGTCGCTACCATAGGCATAATAAAGGGAGCAAAGATAGCCAAGCGCCAGAATGCTCTGGCCCGAATTCCTGAAACCAGCACAAGCGCCAGGAAGAGTGAGAGGAAGAGATGTAGCGGTACTGAAATGAGCACATAGAGCACTGTCACTTGCAACGATTGCCAGAAATTCGCATTGCTTAGCAGGTAGGTATAATTGTCGAGCCCTGCAAATGGCTGTGCACCATAACTCAGAAAGTTCCATTTGAAGAGACTCATGTAAAAAACAAAAATTGAAGGGGCGTAGGAAAAAATACCAAGAATAATAAACGCGGGAAGCAAATAAAGATATGCTTGACCTGTGGAGAAACCGCGCCGTACGCGTCCAATCCAGGATTGACCTCCCTTCCGCCTTACTACGGCACTTACTGTTGACACAGTAACCTCATGCTCCATACTTTTCACTTTCTCCTGTGTTACTGGCACATACTCTTCAATCTTACCTATCTATTATTAAACAGATGTAAACATTCTGCAAACAGGCAGTTAAATCATACATTTCTGTAATTTCAGACAGATAAACTAGTATATAACGCAATCAACTCTATTATAATGATGATGTTTCTGTACCTTATCCCGATCACTCAAACAAATAAACGCTGATTCAGATCAATTAGTGGGCCATCAATCTCTTCTTAGGACAACAAAAAATCCCGATGGGAAATAGCTGCTTCCCCATCAGGATTACTTAATGCACTTACAGGTTACCCACTCAACATAGTGTAAACAAGAGGATATCATCAATAAAAACACCAAAGTATCCCTAAATACTCAATTTACCTATTTGATTCAAATAACTCTCACGTTATTGACAAACTTTTATTTATACCTATTAGTATAGGAGTAAGCCTGAAAGCTTGACATCCTATTCTCTATGTTATCATACTCTAAAGTAGAGCGTTTTGTCGTAAATATGCGTAATTGCTGAGTATAAATGGTAATTGAAATAGGGAGGAAACAGAGAGAAATGAATCAACCATTGCAGCGCCGAACCGAGATCAAAATACGCCGACTCGATTTACACCGACAGGAAATCGCGGCCAAAACGGTGCCGCTGGTTTCGTTCATCCTTACTCACGTTGCCCTGGTGCTGTTCCTGGCTGTTGCTTTTTTTATTGATCGCCTTGTTCCCAATTCCGGCCAGAGCCTGGTTATCAAACTCACACTCACAGTTGTTGCCGTATTGTTTATCGCCTCCGAGTTTTTTTATGCCTGGCTCAATAGCCGGCGCTGGAAACAGAACATTATGATTATCTATCAACTGGAAGAGGAGCAGCGCTTCGCAGAGGAGCAGGAGCGCGTGCGGCAACAAGAAAATGCTATCGCGATCGAGCAACTGCGAAACCGTGCCCTCCAGCAACGACTACGCGAACGCGATGATATGTCAGTGCGGCCCTCCAATCCTCATTCCTCAATCCGTCCCACGCGTATGAGACCAATCCCTGCTGAAGACGGAAAGTACCCGAACGCAGAACGCCCTTTCACTCAATGGCGGCACCAGAGTGCTAACAGAAAACAGTCTGCCGAGACATGGCCTCCAGGAAACTTCTCCGCGCGTTAGCGAACGCCTCTGCAAGGGCGGAAAGAAAGGTTCATTATTGGAGTACGCAGCATATTCTATGGTACACTACGAGGGATTCTGATGGGAAATCTGGCTTCTCCCTCGCATTGATTGGTGAAATACTTTCCTACTCGCCCTGTAAAGCACTGGTATTGTGCGTATCATCATCCAGCGGTTCTAGCTTCATGGTAGTTTCGGAATCAGCAGAAAGCTCCGCAGTTGCGAATTGCTGAGAAGCGGGCAGGTACTGTAGCGCCTGGTTATTTTTCAAGATCTGGAAGGCTTCGAGTGGATGCTCATCTGCCTGAACGATGACAATCGTGCGACCAGACTGAAATTCGCGCTCGTAGTGAGCAGCCTCTTCCTCGGAAATCCCCATGTGTGTCAGACCACCGATAATCCCTCCGGCTGCCGCACCAACGGCTGCACCTCCGAGGGTTGTGGTGAGAATGCCACCAGTAATTGCCGGGCCAATGCCAGGAATGAGCAGTGCAGCGGCGGCTCCAACTACTCCTCCTACAACGCCTCCTGCAAGCAGACCGGTTGCGGTTCCTGAGTTATCTTCTTCAGCAATGCTATCTACTGTTCGTACACTCGGTAGCGTCTCAGCAGTTACCAGTTCGTTATTCTCTTTGCGCACAATAAAGCCAAGTTGTTCCTCAGGAAAGCCCAACTGACGCAGTTCATCCAAAGCTTTCCATGCAGCAGCAGAATCAACGAATACGCCCACAACAACGCGATGATCCGACATAATATCCTCCTCTTAGTTCCATCCACGGACTACTATAACTCTCTCCTCTATACACTACTCAACTGAGCAAGAGGTTGCAAAAAGTACTCTTGTACACCCTCTTTTCTGATCTCTCCAGAGGATTATGAGCTAGCCTCCTCTCAGTGCTTGGGAGGAGGAGTATTGTAAAAGGAGAAGGCAAAAATAATCTGAGGGAAAGTATTGTATGGTAAAACGTTTGCGTGAGGCTGCAAAAATTCGTGACGATGCACTCAAGTTGGCAGTGAAGAAGGGCCAGGCCGGCTGTTTATCATGTATGGAGAGTTATTTGCAGCTCGCACACGAATATGGGGCGAACGAGGAGGAGCTGCTGCTAGCCCGCAAACAGGGGCAACTTCTCCCACAGGAAGACGTGTTAGAGCAATCGTACGAGAAGAGTTCACAACGCCGACAATTGCTGAAACTTGCAGCACGTGGAGGAATTGCAGCCGCGGCGGGAGCGCTCTCGTTGCATTCTCAGACAGCAGAGGCGCAAGAGAGCGCTGTGAAGCAGACGACACTATGGGGAACAGATAGCGTGACGGCTGCTTGCTGTGGCATGCCACAAAATTTCTATATTGGGCGCATTGGCTATGGAACTGAGCGCACCGGCGATGGAAACTTCTTCAACATGCCTGCCGCAAGTCGAGCAGGCCGCAATCATACGTATGGTTATTGGGGAGTGCTTGGCCCAGATCTGCGACCTGCGAAGGTCTCGGCCTTTGACTGGGGCAGGCGACAGGCAGATTGCGCCTGGAATGCACGCAATCACGGTGTACATGCCCGCTACATCGGTGGTCTGACGGTTTTTGCGGACCTGGAGCCTGAGTTTGGTGGCTGGCAAAGAAATAGCTATATGGCAAATCGCGCCGTCGTAAGCGGCTTTCTGCAAGAACTCTTCACTATTTCGCCACACTACGTCTGGCCTGGACTGTATAGCAGCCCGTTGACCTGGCGCTCACTTCTGGGCCAGCAATATCGACCAACAACCGATTTTGTGCTCTGGCTGACCGGTAGCCATACCTGTACACGCGAGCTATGCTCACCCTGCAATCCTGCCTGCAAAACGCTACCTGGTGTGCAGCGTATTCTGAATGCAAATATCTCGCGTATGGCATTGGGAGGTCGCAAGCCAGTCGTATGGCAGTACTGGATCAACTCTTGCGGCTGCGGAGACTACAATGTGATGACACAAAACGCTCCATCACTGAGACCTGTCAATAGCCGCGTGCTCTACGCTGTGTATTAGCAGGTGTGTCAAGAGCGCTTCAGGCGTGCTGACGGACGAGCGCGTTGCGACGGTAGAAGTGCTGGTGCAGAATCCAGAACGCAATAAAGACAAGCGGGAAGGAGCCGATCAACCAGGCTATCCAGCTTGGCATCGCTCCGGGCGCGCCAGCAGTTGTAGGGATGGTCGCCTCACCCGCTCCCTGAGGACCGTCAAGATACACCTTAATGTTCCATGCACCACGCACCGGAATGTGCAGTGTACTTTTTAGTATGTTCTTCTGACCTGTTGGCTCTAGCGGCTTGCTCAGATCAACAGCCTCAGTTCCCAGGCCTGGTTGCGCTGTGACCTTGCCGCTGAGCTGTACAACAGTATCATGCGGAATCACCATCACATCAAATGGCTGGTCCACATATGGCGGGTCCTGTGAAAAGGTAACGTCGATAATGTAGCTGCCAGCCGCAACAGTCTCGGTTCGGCTGCCTGGATTTTCCCTCTCTTTCGCCTGTGCAGATCCGGCAAGCAGTGACAGCAAAGCACCACACGCGAACAGAGCCAGGAATACACGAGCGATACCACCCCGGAATATAGAATACATACGTCCTCTCCTCTTGCCTTGCGCTAGCGCTGGCTCCAACGCCAGATATCACCAAAATCGATTCCTAGCAACGCACCGATTACACCCGTCCCAATAGCGACCAGCACACCGAGTACTACTGCCAACGTCATCTGCTCAGGCACGATTGGTAAGCCTGGCTGCGGAAGAAAGACCGGCGCATAAACCGAGTACGTACGAAGTATCCATGGTGCAAGCAAGAAGGCAGGAGGCGTAATTACCGCTCCCAGCACAGCAGTACTCAGCAGGCTACCAATAGGTTTGCCAGTTGTACGTAGTTTCCAGTAGGCAAAGGCATCAATGAGAAGCGACGAGATCAGAAAAACCAGCGGGAGGAAGGCGTAATCTACACTGAAGAAAGGAATTTTGCCTACGTCGCGGTAAGCCAATCCCTGGCTTACAACTGCGGTACGAATCGCCCAGGGGACAAAGAGTTCAACCAACAGGGTGTGCAGCAGCAGAATAAAGACCAGCAGCGTGGCCGTTCCCGGTTTATGAGTGAAGCGGACAACACCGATCATGCAGAATGCGCCTCCTGCTACCAGTGGCAGAGGATAGGTTGAGATATGAATAGTGCCAATTGTGACAAGCGGGAATTGCAGAAAGCCAGTGAGCACAAAGTTGAGAAAGCTCGACATCGCGACAATTCCACCTAGCTCCAATGCTGTCAGGCCGAAGAAACGTCGTGAGGCTGGATTTGTCTCGCGTTCAATAGAGGCTTCAGAGGCAAGCACATAGACCATACCGAGAATACCAATCAGGCCACCCGTTACACCCATCATATGAAATGGTGCCCATAAAGCAATATCGATACCATAGAGTTCATGCCAATAGTTATCCAGCGGAGCTGCGCAAAGGGCGAGTAACGCTCCGAAGCCAAGGACGCTGAATCCCAGCGGTGCGTGAAAGAACCAGAGAATAGTAGCAGTCGAAGACTTATCTACGCCAGGCCTTTTTCGATAGTAGCGAAATGTCTCTAACAACACAATAAATAATGCGAGCAAGCCAGCTCCCGCCACACAGGAATAGATTAACGTATGCGGTGGTGTCCAGAACTGGTCACGGCCAACATACGCATGCCACTCGCGATCCCAGACTGCTCCCAGTTCTCCCTGTATCAGAAAGAAGAGCAGCAGCCATGCGCTGACGCGGCGTAGCTTGCGCTCTCCTGCATAAGTAGATACTGCCAGCGGTGAGCGAGAAGCACCTGTAGTAGCCACGCGAACTTCTGATTGAGCCATGCAGCGTTCTCCTATTCATGAGAAAAATATTTTTGAGACAATAATGCTGTATTTAAGAAAATTCCATATGTTTTTGAGAACAAGTTACGTTCAAGGGCGAGAGCAAGGCAAGCTCAATACGATTCACGTAGCGCGAATGATAGCCATATAGAAAGCAGCTTGTCCCGCTCCTAGAGCGAACTGGAGCGAGGTAAACTTAAACTCGCCCTCTATGCGCCGTTTAATCCTGCCTTATGTGAAATGTACTGCCAGCAAGTTCACTCCTCACGCAACGAGTACCGGTTCTCGTCTTATAGTAACACACGGCTATTTTACAGCGCTACCATTCCATTCAGATATGAAAAATCTCACACGTCTTCAGAGAAGTGACAGTGTCGAGAGAGTAACATCACTATGGACACCACTCTCTCAATACCAAACGATTTAAGGGATGCTAGAAGAATTCGCTGATCTGAGTGTAGACCGACTTGATGTTTTGCGGGTTGCCGTCGTACTCCTGAGCACCTGTAGCAGTTGCGATCCGCTTTAGTTCGTCCTTATTTGCATCGCTACCGTAGGCAATGGTGAAGATCTTGATAGCTGTACCGGCATTTTCGCCTGTTGGTGCAACCTGTTTCACCAGGCTAGCAGCGTTAAGCTGGCTCTTGTTATCCTCACCATCAGTTAGTACAACGACTGCTTTAATATGATTAGATGGAAGAGTCTGTAACGCCTTCGTCTGTTCTGAAATTGTATCAAACAGACGCGTTGATCCATCGGCAATGATATTGCTAATGCGTTTGAGGAGATCCTGGCGCTTCGGACCGAGCTGGTTGACCGGTGAGACAACATCAGCATTATCGCTAAAGACCGTCAGGCCAAGCTGATCCTGGTCACTAAGCAAATTGACAAACTCTTTTAAGCCATCCTTCGCGCCATCGATCTTCGTTGAGCCACCGATATTATCATTCATGCTGCCCGAACGATCCAGAATCAGCATCACATCGACGCGTCGTTTCTGTTCATTCCAGTTATTTTGAATCGCACGCACCAGATCAGCAGTGGGAACCTGCAACACCGTGCTCGGCTGCTGCGGATCAACTCCATGAGCGACATCGAATGGCGCTGTTAGTTTCACATTGACATCGGCGGGACGGAAACCATAACGCAAGGCTTTGCTCTGCTGCTCAGGGGCGAGCAAGAAGTTGCGAAATGCCTGTGCCGCTACCTTCTTCACTGGTGTGACCCAGTTTCCTTGCAGAACAGCGAAGGGATGGTCGCTGTTGAATGTGCCTTCTTTCGGATAGATGGAGACGACTGGGTAAGCAAGCTTAGGATACGTCTTCCCATCGTTTGCCCCGATTACCAGGCTCTCGTACATCACTGCTGCACTGAGATAGCCGGGACCGTTTTTGAACATCTTGTCGGCAAAAAAACCTGTGCTATCACCATAATGAATCACTGAACTCTCGACATTCGTCACAAAATCTCTGGTTGCCTGGCTATTGATATCATCGGCTGTGAGACCACGCGCCTTGTTCGTTGCCGCGTAGTTCATCGCGATCACTGCGTCCAGGCCCGAGTTCGAGTAGTCAGGATGAGTATGGCCGAATTTGAATTGTCCAAACTCGGGATGCCCATACGTATTCCAGCCCTGTGGATCTGTGCTCAATTTGGCGATATCAGCCCAGCCAATTGGCTTATTCGGCCAGCCCAGTGCCTCGGCCTGTGGTTTCCACATTGCAATGACAACGGGACTGCTGACCAATGAGGGTGTATCATTCGTGCCTGTACCGATCAAATCGCTGCCATGTTTTTCACGCCACTGAGAATTGAGCAACGTCAGCCAGACCCCTCCCGCTGGACTCCAGATATCGGGCTGCAACGTGCCATCAAGAATCTGCTGCTCTGATGCACCTGAACCCATCGGAGTTGCTTTCACGGTAATCGGCCCATCACAAGCGGCATAATTGTGGTTATTAAAGTCCTTCACCACGTCTTCAATCCATGCCTGCTTCTCGCTGCCGTAAGCCATCGAGAGTTCAACGGGATTGCTGGAACGCGCAGTGCACGAGATTGCTCCTCCCGGTGGTGTCTGCGTATTGCTATTCCCATTACTAGTGCCCTGCTTGTTATTTCCTGATGATGCTGGATTGCTGCATGCTGAAAGCAGCAAAAAGAGCAGCAGGCTCCAGCAAGTCAGGAGTGTAATACAACCTCGATGAGATCTTTTATGCGCGTATATCATGATATATTGTTCCTTTTTCCTTATCAGACGTGATTGAGAGTGCTGTAGGTGCAGAACTATACTTCGCTAACCATTGTTTTAAAAGTTCATCGACAACATCACCATTCGGTGCCGCCACTTGAGTAGGAAGCTGAGTTGGAATGGTAAAACCAAGTGTTTTATCAGTAAAAGGATTGCCCTGCATAGAATCAGTAATAGAGACACTGGAGTTTACAGGCCGGAAGCCGTTCACTAATGCTTTACGTTGCTGTTGAGCATCTAAGAGGAAACTACGAAACTTCTGGGCAGCCTCCTGCTGTGCCTGTGTCACCCAATCACCTCTTAAGATAGCAAATGGATGATTACTTACGATATTCTGCGTTGGATAGAATGGCTGAAATGCTTGACCATTGCGCTGCTGAGCTGGCTTCTGCAATGTGAGCACAAGGTTCTCGTAGGTGGTCACGACATCATACGAAGACGGGCCATTCAAGATTACTTCCTGAGAGAGGTAGGTACCACTACTCTTTCCGAATTTATTTACTGCACCTTCAATATCAGTCAGGTACTTGAGAAACTCTGCGTTCTGGATGTCAGCAACTGTCAGGCCACGCGATTTCTTATAAAATGAGTAGGCAATCAGCGTAACTGATAGCAAGCCACTATTGGACGAATCAGGCCGTGTCTGTCCAAGCTTTACTGGTCCCCACGCACTTTGTCCACCAATATCACCCCATGAATTGACCTGGAGCGCGTCGTGTATTTGCGGCCAATCAATGGTTTGATACTTATCAAGCAGGATCTTACCGCGATCCTTCCAGATGGCGAAGACCAGCGGACTCAGCAGTAGTGATTGGGGGGCAAGATCACCAGAGGTAAAGTAGATCTCCTGGTTATTATGCTTCTGTTTCCATGCATTAAGTAACTGGTTCAGCTCAAGATCACTGGCTGGACTCCACGCGATTGGTTTCAGTTCACCGCTAAGAATGCGTTCTTTTGCATCCCCGGAGCCACGTCCATCACCATTGATCTGAATTACCTGATTCCCAATTGTACTGTTACTGTTGTTAAAATCCTGGATAACTGCTTTCATCCAATCAGCTTTTTCAGTACTGTAAATGAAGTCAAGTGTCAGTGTTCCCACTGTGCCAGTACCAGAGCTGACCGGTCCTTTACCAGGCGTGCTTTTATTATGCGAGGAGAGATAGAGAGCCGTTCCACCAATCGCGGCGAGACCAACGACAGATGCACAGCCAACGAGAAAACCACGTCTTCCAACGCCTCCTCTTTGAGCTGGAGGTGGAACGAATGACGGTTGCTGCACTGGTGGAACAGGTGGTACTTGACGTGCTACAGCCTGTTGCGGACGTTGTGTTTGCTGAGGCTGTTGCCCTGCTTGTGGACGTCCAGTTCCAGACGCGGCCGTGGTGGCTGGGATTTGCGTTTTCGTCTGCTGTGGTGTCGAATGAACTGGCACACCCGAAGCCCCGGCAGCCTGAACTGCTGGCATATTCGGCAGTGTATTGCTGGTAGGTAACAATGTGCCACTTGTAGTAGCAATTCCTGTCGCAGCTATAGCCTGGTACATCTCTAAGGCTGACTGGTAGCGACCGTTTGGATCTTCAGCCATTGCCTTGAGCACAATCTGCTCGGTGCCTGGAGAAATGTTCGGATTCAACCCGCGCGGCGATTCAAAAATCTGTGGGTGCACACGGCGCGTTGGAGCATCTGTTGGAACCTCATTGGTCAGCAGATCGTAGAGCGTCGCACCCAGGGCATAGATATCAGAGCGAGGGTCGCTCTGACCACGACCATACTGCTCTAGAGGAGCGTATCCCTGCGAGCCAAGGAGTGTTGTATCTTTCTTCCCCGCAACTTTGAAGATACGCGCAATACCGAAATCAATCAGCTTGATCTGCCCCTCCCCGGTCACCATCACATTGCCAGGCTTCATATCGCGAAAGATGATCGGATGTGGTGGTCGAGTGTGCAGATAGTGGAGCACTGTACATAACTGTAAAGCCCAGCCCATCACCTCGGACTCATCCAGAGGACCGTGTTTTTCTTCCTGTACCTTCTCCAATGTTTTGCCCTGAATGAACTCCATCACCAGGTAGGCTTTGTCGCCCTCTTCAAAGAAATCACTCACATTGGGCAAGTTAGGATGACTCAGCTCAACGAGCAGGTCTGCCTCTTGCCGAAAATCCTGGATTGCCTTGGCCTTTTCCTGCGGCCCCAACTGTGCATCGCTCATCTCCTTGATAGCAACGACGCGCCTGGATTGGAAGCGCTCATCTGTCGCTTTATAGACGGCACCGAAGCCACCTTTCCCTATCATCTCAACCATACGATAGCGACCACCAAGCACATTGCCAGGAGGGAATGTTCCTGTAATACGCCGATTCGCTCCCGTACTTACGGTTTGAGCACTCGTAGCCTGCACTGATTGAACTGTCTGACCTGTTGAGCCTCCTGCTAATGTATACCCACAGTTAGAGCAGAATTGATCTGTCGCTGCATTTCTCGTACCACAGTTTCCACAGATCCGCGTATTTCCCGCCTGTACCATATAGTTTTTGCGGCGGCACTTCCCTGATGGAGTTGAGGAGTCAAACCAAAACTCCTCTCCTCTCATTTGAGAGAGTTTACTCCTCAAATTCGCTTCTCGTGCTCGCCGTCCTCCTTCTCATTTAACATTCAAACAACGATTAAGAAGATTTTATGATAATCTTTCGTAACGATTAGAAGCATTCTCGATTAAGCGAAAGAACCTCGTATAGACCACAAAGCAATCTGTTAACTGTTTGTATCCTACTTTAAGAACGAAGCAATAGCAAGGAAATCAAACCTTGCTTTCCTGTATATATGACCACTGTAGGAGTCGCGTCTTCGTTCCATTCAATACGTTATGCTATGCTGCCGCCTCCTTCTCAGACGCACGTATCCTTAGCAATAAGATATACTGTCATCGTACCTTTTTCTATAAGGTAAAAATCTGGAGAAAGCTTCTAGGTCTGAGCTTTTTTAGCTTGCTAGCTACATCTCCTTGCACTCCATTTCAGGATGCTGTACAATGCATTCACACGTATCAATCAAAATCATGTATCTTACGCTTACACTGTCTACATGTATCTTACGCTTACACTGTCTATAGGAAGGTGGAAGGGAAGATGGTAATAGAACAGATAGATGCCGCACTTAAAACCTATTTTGGATATGATACTTTTCTGACGGGACAACGCGACGTTGTCCAGCGCGTGCTCAGTGGACAGGATGCGCTGGTGCTTATGCCCACAGGTGGTGGGAAATCTCTCACATATCAGCTCCCCGCTTTATTGCTGCCTGGTTTAACCGTTGTGATCTCGCCATTAATTGCACTGATGCAGGACCAGGTCGAGCGCTTGCAGGCAAACGGAATCGCCGCTACCTTTCTCAACAGTACACTCTCCGACGAGGAGCGCAGTATACGCACTCGTGACATTGTGGCAGGCAAGATCAAGCTATTGTATGTATCGCCTGAGCGCTTGCAAACTCCGAGCTTTCTGACGTTGCTCGACCATATCTCCTCCTCGCATGGACTCGCGCTGTTTGCGGTTGACGAGGCACATTGTGTCAGCGAGTGGGGCCACGATTTTCGTCCCGAATACCGTCAGATTGGTCGGCTCCGTCAGCGCTATCCCGTAACGCCGGTGCTGGCACTCACCGCCACAGCAACTGAGCAAGTGCGCGAGGATATTCTGCACCAGCTCTCTTTACGCGATCCGTATATACATATCGCCAGTTTCAACCGTCCCAATCTGTTTTACGAGGTACGTCGCAAGCATTCAGGTTCTTATAGAGAAGTGCTGCAATTCTTACGTGAGCATGTGGACGAGTCAATCATTATCTACTGTCAGTCACGGCAAGGGGTAGAAACGCTTCACGCGAAGCTGGTGCAGAACGGTATTCGTGCCCTTCCTTATCATGCAGGTATGCCATTGGAGCAGCGTACTGAGTACCAGACACGTTTCATTCGTGATGACGTTCCTGTACTGGTCGCTACTATTGCATTTGGCATGGGTATCTCGAAACCAGATGTACGCGCGGTTATTCACTATGATCTGCCGCGCAATTTAGAGAGCTATTATCAAGAGTCAGGACGAGCCGGACGCGATGGCCTACCAGCAGAGTGTGTTCTCTTCTTCAACTATGCGGATCGCGTGAAGATTGAGATGGCTATTGGGCAACGTACCGATGAGCAGCAACAACGTATCGCACTGCAACAACTTAAGAAGGTCATTGCTTACTGCGAAAGCACTGTCTGTCGCCGTGTTCAGCTTCTCGCCTACTTTGGCGAGACGATGACGCTGGAGAATTGCGAGATGTGCGATACCTGTCTGCAGCCGGTACAGATGGAGGACCGCACTATCGACGCGCAAAAGTTTCTCTCATGCGTGGCGCGAACACAACAACGTTTCGGTACGCGACATATCGTTGATATTCTGCGCGGCGCGAATACCCAGAAAATTCGCGACTATCACCATGATCAACTCTCAACGTATGCTATCGGGAAGGACGTGAGCACGGATGAGTGGCAACGGCTGGCACGTGCCCTGGTACAACAGGGGCTTCTCTCCGAAATAAACGATGGCTATCCAGTGCTCAAACTGAACAACCTCTCGGTCGAGATTCTGAAACGCCAGCGCACAGTGGAGGTTCCGGCTGCACCTGTCCAGGAACAGACAATCTCGGATGCAAAACACTCTCTTGAGCTGGACCCGGCATCCCTTCAACTCTTTCAACACCTGCGCGACCTGCGTAAACAACTGGCAGACGAGCAAAAAGTTCCCCCTTATGTCATCTTTGCGGATAATACCCTGCGTGCCATGGCGCTCCAGCGTCCGCAGAGCGAAGCCTCCTTCCTGCGCATTCCAGGCGTCGGCAGGCGCAAGCTAGCGGAATACTTTGACCTCTTCACGCAGGCAATTCGGAGCTATTGTGAATCACGCAACCTTCCTATGGGTATCCAACTACCAGAAGAGGAGAAAAAGAGAGTTGCCAGCTCAAATTCGGGCAACAGCGCCATCTCCTCGACGGTGCAAACAACGTTAGACCTTTATAAGAGAGGCTACAGCGTCGAAGAAATTGCAGTCGAACGGGACTTGCAGACGAGCACAATTCTCACCCACGTCGCAGAGCTGATAGAGGCGGGTGAACAACTTGATGTTACACCTTTAATCAGACCAGGGCACTACGAGATTATCGCCGATGCGTTCCAAAAGATGGAGAGCGATGCAATGCGCCCCGTCAAGGACCTGCTCGGCGACGAGTACTCATTCAACGAGATTCGCCTGGTGCGTGCTCTTTTACGGGTTAAGGCTATATGAAGAAAATTTCGACGGTGACAGGAAATGCTTTTAGCCCTTCAGCGCGGTCAAGAAAGCAACTTGTAGAAGATCACAGTCGGTTCGAGTGCTCCGGTAGGGTTCTGCGCGTAAGAGGGGATCGAGCCTGCCTCAATGTAGCCAAGCTTTCGATAGAGTTGTTCTGCCGCATCTCCTTGACGTGTATCTAGCACGAGCAAGGTACGCTTCTGCCTCTGCGCAACCTGCTCAATAGCTCTCATGAGTTGCAATCCAATTCCGCGCCGTCTGTGTGACTGCAATACAAATAGCTTCTGGACCTCTGCTCTATGCTGCGCATTTGCTTTCGTTGCCAGTTCGAGTTGGACAGCACCTACTACGATGCGCGAGTCACGTGCAACGAGAAGTACACGTGTTCCTTTAGCCACATCATCAAAGATCCCATTCCAGTAGACGCGCGCCTCCTCATCAATAAGGGGAGGGAGAAAGCCAATAGAAGCACCGCTTGCTACAACATCACAAAGGAGTTCAATTAATTCAGGAAGAACAGTAGATTTTTGTTCTGGTAACACGATGTCAATTAGAGGAGATGGAAGTGATTCACCGGGCATAGATGCACAACCTTATAATAAATGTTGACAGCAAGGACGAAGAGTTCGCACAGGAACGAGGGCTTGTCCTGTACAAGCAATCGCTCCCACGCGAACTTGTTACCTAATGTACGCCGAGAATATGTTCAATCGTCAATTGATCAAGCTTCTCGTAGCCATAGCCGCGTTTTGCAAGATTCTCAACGTCAAAGACGGTCTCTTTGATTGTGCTGGCTAGCTCTTTGCTGTAGCCCTGGCGCACACGGCTGAGCAGCGCCTCGTGCTCCGCATTGCCACTATTGACGGCCTGAAGCACCTGTTGCACTTCTGGATCAGCGTCGAAATGCTGCGCTTTGAGCTTAAGCATGTTGTAGGTACGCATACAGCCGGAGGCAAAGTCCCACACCCCCTGCTCATCCTCTGTGCGGAACGAGTGCGCATCAAAGTGACGTGGACCGTTGTAACCAGCGTTTTCCAGCAAGCGCACCAGGAAGAACATGCTCTTGATGTTCTCACTCCCAAAGCGCAGATCCTGGTCGAAACGCGGCCCCTTTTGATCATTGAGGTCGATGTGGAAGAGTTTGCCCGCTTCAAGCGCCTGCGCAACGCCATGAACGAAGTTCAAGCCAGCCATATGCTCGTGGGCAACTTCGGGATTGAGACCGACCATATCGGGATGGTCAAGTGTGTAAATAAAGGCGAGCATGTGTCCGATGGTTGGAAAGTAGGTGTCGCTGCGTGGTTCATTGGGCTTGGGCTCCAGGGCGAAGCTTAGATTGTACCCGCTGTCAATGGCATACTGACAGAGGAAGTTTAGTGCATCGCGCATCCGCTTGACAGCCTCAATGGGATTCTTGCTGGCCTCGCTATCGACGCCCTCACGTCCACCCCAGAAGACATACGTGGTTGCACCCAGTTCCACACCCAGGTCGATAGCGTGCATGGTCTTCTGCAAGGCAAAAGCGCGCACGCTTGGATCAACCGCTGTGAATGCGCCATCTTTGAAGATTGGATGGAAGAACAGATTTGTGGTTGCCATTGGCACGACCATCCCATAGTCGTGGAGCGCCTGCTTGAAATCACGCACGATACGGTCACGCTCAGCGGGCGTGGCATTGAAAGGGACGAGATCGTTGTCATGGAAGTTGACACCCCACGCTCCCAGCTCCGACAGCTTCTTGACAGAATAGACGGGATCGAGAGCTGGCCGGACAACATCTCCGAACGGATCTCGTCCCTGATTGCCGACTGTCCACAACCCAAACGAAAACTTATCCTCTTTTTTTGGTGCGTATAGATCGCTCAGGCGTTCCTGACTGGACTCAGACTGGTTGGTCATCAGTTCCTCCCTAATACTTTGAGTGGTTCGTTGACTACCATTTCATTATAGCATCATGATAGGGCGCACTCTATGTACAGTCTGTACAGAGCAAAACTATGGTACACTGATGGAGCGAGCATGAGCTGAAAAACTCAAAGGGGAGCGTAAGCATGAGTAATGACGAAACTATACCTGTTCGTCCTGGCGAGCACCTGAACGGAGAGAAGCTAGAGACGTATCTGCGCCAACATCTGACAGGCATACAATTAAGTAGAGATGCGTTGCAGGTACGGCAATTTCCATCGGGGGCATCAAATTTGACGTATCTGCTGCGTATCGGTTCGTGGGAGGGGGTGCTGCGCCGTCCACCACTGGGTCCGATTGCTCCAAAAGCGCATGATATGCAGCGCGAAGCGAACTTGTTGGAAAAGATTTCTTCGGTGTTTCCCCTGGCACCGCGCCCCTACCTGTTCTGTGAAGATAACAGCGTGCTGGGCACTCCATTTTATATCATGGAGAGGCGTCAGGGGATTGTACTGAACGACACCTTTCCTCCCACAGTACAAGCAAGTGAGAGCGTGTGTCGGAACCTCTCGTACACAGTCATTGATACGCTCGTAGAGATTCATGCGATTGATTGGCAGCAGATTGGGCTAGACGCGCTTGGTCATCCAACAGGCTTTCTCGAACGGCAGGTGAAAAGCTGGATCGAGCGCTATCAACGTGCACAAACCGACGATATTCCGCAGGTAGAGACGCTTTCGCGCTGGTTTCTCCAATATTTGCCGGCCAGCCCTGCGCCCACGCTTATCCACAACGATTTCAAATTAAACAACTTGCTCCTGAACGTGCAAGATATCACACGTGTAGAGGCTGTTCTGGACTGGGAGATGGCCACAATAGGCGATCCACTCTTCGATCTCGCAATCACATTAGCATACTGGATACTTCCAGATGATCCGCGAGAGCTACAAACTCTGCTGCCTACCGTAACGACAAGAGCAGGGTTTTTACAGCGAAGAGAGCTGGCAGAGCGTTATGCGCAACAGAGTGGACGCAATCTCGATACGCTTTTCTATTATATGCCGCTCGCCTACTTTAAATTAGCAGGTATTTTGCAGCAGATATATGTGCGCTGGAAACGTGGACAAACATCAGACCCTCGCTTTGCCGCGTTTGGCGCATATGTACGTGCATTAATTCTTCATGCCGCTTCTCTTATTGAGTACGGGCACTCCAATCTCTAGAGCGTGGTAGGATCATTGGCGGCAGAGTCAGTAATGCGCCCACGTAAGAAGAGCCAGCGTGCGAATTCAAGGCGGCGATGCTCGCAAGGAGTTTGATCCATGTCACCTTTGATAAAATTTTTGCGGAACCTTGAGAGCCGATCCATCTGCAAATGTGTAAAGCCTGCTCTACGAAGCATTTCTTGAGCCTGTTTGTGGTCTTTGTATGAATACATAGATGCTTCTCCTTGCCGAAACGCTGGCATGAACTCGCAGAATTAGCGTGGCCTCTCTTTCAGGCCATCTGATTTCATTACGTCTCAGGATGACTCATAGATGTGTACACAGGAAGAGAAGATGCAGAAAAGTTTTGCGTATTCCAGATTTTCGTATTAAACCTTTGGACGACTGTCACGTAATACATCATAGAGACAGTGCTCTTTCAGAGTGGGTCTGAGAGGTGTACCGTTTTTCATATCGTGAGCGAATGTTACACATACTCTCAGTGAGGAGGATTTCTTCGTGAGTACAAATCCTAATTCGGGTCAAAATGCTGACCCGGCAGATACATATGGTGGCTATGCAGGCTACCGCCCGTCGAAGCCCTCAGATGATCCATATGGAGCATATGTTCCCCCAAGGAGTACACAGCAAGGACAGGGAGGCTCAAGCACTTCAGGCGCTCAACAAGCTGATTCAACATATACATATGGGCAACAGAGGCAAGCAGGACAACAATATAGTTATGGCTCAACGCAACAACAACAGCAGCAGCAGCAGCAGACATACCAGCCCCCGTTGAGTGCCGCACGAGGAAGAAGTTATAGTTCTTCTGATAAAAGCTCGACCGGTCTGGAGGCACGAAAGGCTGCTCTCTTCAGCTATCTGGGAGGCTGTTTTACCGGTCTGGTCTTTTTTCTGATAGAGCGTAAGAACCGGCTGGTCCGCTTCAGCGCGGCACAATCAATAGTCTTGTTCACACCACTATTGGTCGTCTTTCTCGCTCTGCAACTCCTTCTCAAGATAGTCGGCGCTATCTGGCTCATTGGTGGCCCTCTAGCATTTCTTCTGGGCTTAATCTTTAACTTTTTCCTGTTTCTTATACTGATCCCCGTCGGTATACTCTGGCTCTTCTTGATGTTCCAGGCATATCGTGGAGTCGAGGTCAAACTCCCAGTTGTAGGCAACTATGCAGAGGCACTTATGCAACGCTTCTCTTCCAGGAAAAGGACTGTGTAGATGCTGAGGATTATCTCAGCATCTCTTCTTACCTGAAGAGATGGAATGTCAATGCAGAGTGCAATAGGCAAAGCATAAAGACGATGTAGATTCCACCAAAGACATAGCCAAGAATCAGTCCTGCTGTTGCAGTGTCTTCGCTTGTGTACATTGCTAGATTCTGTTTCGCCTTAAAGCGACCGATATGCCCGCAAATAATGCTTACTAGAGATGGTCCCAGTGTAAGAACAAAAACTAAGAACCAGTTCGATTGGCCCCATGGACTCCAGAGGCTGTAACTCCCTGATGAACATAGTACAACAGGCAAAAACACTCCAATCAGACTTGCAACAAGACTAGTCAGCGCGTACCAGTTACTTTGGTGGGCTGCTGGATACGATACTGGTGGAGGTGATGCCAGTTGTCTCTGTCCCATCATCATCTGCGTGGACGCCATTGTTCCAGTGCTGTTAGCAAACGGCGGCTGATAGAATGGGTGGTAGGTCGGCGGAGTACCGGAAAGCGTTATTGGGCCAGAAGCGGGTTGTATCCCGCTTTGTACAGCAAGACCTTTTCCATATCCTTGCTGCGCCGCGAATTGCTGCAACTCCTTTTTCACAATCTTGATTGTTTCAGGTCGCTTCTGTGCATCCATCTGCACCATCTGCACGACGATGCTATCCAGGCTAGCGAGTTCAGGTCGTTGTTGCCCAGGAGGAGTAAACGTAAAAGGAGTCTGGCTGGGATCATCTCCAGTAAGCAACTGGTGCAGGATCGCTCCGAGACTATAGATATCGGAGCGGACTGTCGTCTGTGTCTTGCCGTATTGCTCTGGTGCAGCGTAACCTGGTGAACCAAAGGGAATGGTATCACGAGCCTGACCCGGCTTGAAAAGCCGCGCGATGCCGAAATCGATAAGGAAGAGACGCCCGTCGGGTGTCAACATAATGTTACCGGGCTTGAGATCACGAAAGATGATTGCTGGCTGCTGACAATGCAGGTACTCAAGCACGTTACATAATACCAGAGCGATGTCAATCGCTTCCTCCACTGGCAAGCGAGCCGGGCCTACCTGCTCCAGACGCTTCTCCAGCGTAATGCCCTCAATAAAATCCATAACCACGTACCAGCACTCAGTGTCGCTGAAGGTATCATGCAGGCTTGGTAGATTGCGATGGTGCAGTTTGGAGAGCAAGCTCACCTCGCGATTAAATGCATCTGTCGCCTCGATCTTTTCCTGAGTTGAAAGCACACGCAGGCTGATTGCTTTAATCGCTACAAAGTTGCCTGTGCCCAGGTCTTCCGCCTTGTAAACAGCGCTAAAACCACCTGAGCCGACTTGCTTCAACAGTCGATAGCGATTGTGCAAAATGTGGGCCGAGGCTGAAACATCGTGGATTTTTTCATCGATAGTAGTAAGAGAAGCTTTGCAGGCAAAACACGTCTCAGCCTCATCTTCATTGTGTGCGCCGCAGCTCTCGCAATACCGTTCAGAACTCATCGTCATCGAGCACCTCTAGAAAGTATCCCGCAAAAAGTATCTGCAAACCGCTCGAAATCAGAGAGAGGAGGGCTAACCTCAGACACTTGTAGAAAACACCCTTAAGATTATAGACGATTACCAGTATGCAAAAGGTAGGTCAAACAACCCATTTATATTGAATGTGGCAAGAGGCGTGCAACATATGAAATTCTTAGGAGATGAGGCCTACATCTCGCGTACAAGGGATGAGGCATCCAGCCCGGCGAAGGAGGTGTAACCACTCAGGGCGAGCGTCAGATCGAGATCGGCACGGATGTTCAGCAAGTACTCATGCACGCCTTGCTCGCCAGCAAGCGCAAGTGCCCATGTGTAGGGACGACCCAACAGTACCGCCTGGGCACCCAGAGCTATCGCCTTGAAGATGTCGGAGGCGCGACGAATACCGCTATCAAAGAGAATCGGTAGTTGTCCTTTTACCACCGACACGATATCAGGTAGTGCGTTCAGAGCCGCCCTCGCTCCAGCAACCTGACGTCCACCATGGTTGGAGACGATGATGCCATCTGCCCCATACTCGATCGCTTTCAACGCATCCTCTGCATGCAGAATACCTTTGAGCAAAATTGGCAGAGTCGTATGCTGGCGTAGAAAGTTGAGGTCCTGCCACGTCAGCGAGGGATTTGTAAAGATCTCGACAAAGCGACGAATAGCTGCAAAGGGATTCTCCTCAGGCGGCTGCGGTAACGCCTGGCGAAAGACGGGATCACTGAAATAATTTGCCAGCCCTTCTCCTAACAAAAACGGTAAATAGGCGTTTTGTAGATCCTGTTCACGCCAGCTTAAAAGCCCTGTATCCAGCGTCACGACAATTGCTTTATAGCCAGCCCGCTCCGCACGCTGCACAAAACTGGCATTCATCTCGGCATCCTTGCTCCAGTAAAGCTGATACCACGCGGGCGTTTCTCCCAGCGCCCCTGCAACCTCTTCCATGCTTTTTGAGGATGCAGTACTTAAGACCATTGGAACGTTGAGAGTTGCTGCTGCCCGCGCAACTGCAACCTCTGCCTCCGGGTGCAGGATAGATTGCACGCCAATCGGTGCAAGCAAGAAGGGTACGGATAGCTCGGTATTGAAAAGGTGCACACGCAAGTCGCGCAACGACACATCGCGTAGCATCCGTGGCACTATCGACCAGCGTTGAAATGCCTCCCTGTTCCCGCGCATCGTATCTTCCATCCCTGCCAGGTACCCTCGTGCCTCTTCACTCATATGCTCATTGGCCCGTCGCTCTAACTCTTCAGGTGAAATTGGTAGTGTCGGTCGTTGTCCCTGAAGCCCAGCCATATAAATCTGAAACTGTCGTTCACGCCCAAATGGCTTTGGAATAACCCGCTCTTCACTCATCAATCTTACCTCTTCGTTTCGCTGGAAAATACACACGTACCAGGCAGTGATAGATATAGATCCCCCATAGTAACGTATATCTCTATTGTATGTGGCGCACGAGTATTTAGCAATAGGGTAGCGCAGGAAAAAGAGGTAAAAATCAGAAGGAAGATAGCTCCTTCTACCTACCCGTACTTGTTGGTACAAGCCTTGCCCAGCTAAACTTTTCAGGACGTGCTACAATTGTTGTGGGATATATCTGCCGAGACACTGTCATCAGATCCTGTCGCATAGTCTCTTCCCACGAAGAGTTAGGAACTGCGAGAGATACAGGGCGACGCAGCCCTACGTGTACCGCTTCCAGCGGAGAGAGTATGAGACAGAAGTTCGCGCATTCAGACGAAAAGGGGTACCCATAGTACGTACACACCTTTCCCCACACTTAGATCTTATGCGAAAACGGACGCCACTCGCGTGACAAGCACCTGGCGCTCAAATTTTCGCATAGGCAGTTAGTAAAAATTCAGGAGATGTCATGAGTACTGAGCAGCAAAAGCGACCGGATGGACGCGACGCCAGCACGAAGGAGCAGCCTCGTGCGGTCACGCTGCGTGAGGATGAAGATCGCGAGACTCTGGTACACTACTACTATCAGATGCTCCTCGTGCGCCGCTTCGAGGAAAAATCGGCGGAAATGTACAACCGGGCGCGCATTGGCGGGTATTGCCATCTCAACCTTGGCGAGGAGGCCACAGTAGTTGGATTTTGCGCGGGCCTGGGTCCTAAGGACTACGCATACACAAACTACCGTGAGCATGGATATGCAATTTGTCGTGGTATTTCTACGAATGCTGTAATGGCTGAGTTATTTGGGAAAGAGACAGGATGCTCACACGGGCGGGGTGGCTCAATGCACCTGTTCGATCTGGAACGTCGCTTCATGGGTGGCTATGCTATCGTTGGTGGACAATTGCCATTAGCAACTGGAGCAGCCTTTGCCATTGCGTATCGCGGTTCCGATGAAGTTGTGGTCTGTCAGATGGGCGATGGAACAACCAATGGTGGTCCGTTCTATGAATCGCTCAACCTTGCAAAAATCTACAAACTGCCCATTGTTTTCTTTATTATGAACAACCAGTACGGTATGGGCATGCCCGCCGCTAAAGGCTCAGCTATAGCCGAACTTCATCGTAAAGCCTGTGCGTTCGATATGCAGAGTGAACGCGTCGATGGCAACGATGTGCTTGCTGTACGCGATGCAATGCAACGTGCTATCACAATTGCGCGCGAACAGCATCAACCAGTGCTGCTTGAAGCGGTCAGCTACCGTCATCGCGGTCATTCGGTTGTCGATCCCGATCGTTATCGTGATGAGGAAGAGGTACGCCACGGACGCGCACAAGATCCTATCCCAGCCTTTGCTCAACGCCTCCTAGAGGCTCACCTGCTCGATGAGCAAGGCCTACACGAGATCGAGGAGCGGGTGGAGCGCGAAGTTGAGGAAGCCGTCAGGTTCGCTGAGGAGAGTCCCTTTCCACCAGTGGAAAGTCTCTACGACTATATGTATGCACCTGATAACATCGATGATAACGAGCAGGAGACAAGATAAGTATGGCCGAGATTACGTTCAGGCAGGCTCTTCACGATACATTGCGTGAGGAACTGCAACGCGATGACAATGTCCTCCTCATGGGGGAAGAGATCGGTGTCTTTGAGGGGTCATATAAAATTACGGCTGGTCTGCTCAAGGAATTTGGTCCGCGCCGCGTGGTTGATACTCCGATTGCGGAAAATGGCTTTGTCGGTATGGCCGTAGGTGCTGCTATGCTGGGTCTCCGTCCAGTCGTCGAGATCATGACCATTAACTTCATTGCCCTCGCCATGGATGAAGTGCTCAACCATGCGGCAAAAATCTATTATATGTTTGGTGGACAGACACCTGTCCCAATGGTTATCCGTACTCCTGGTGGCGGTGGCCAACAGCTATCTGCGACACATTCACAGAATCTAGAAGTCTGGTTCGCATATATTCCTGGCTTGCAGGTGGTTGCGCCCTCAACACCTGCTGATGCTAAAGGGCTGCTGCGCACTGCCATTCGCAACAACAATCCAGTTCTCTTTCTGGAAAATCTGGCTCTCTATAACATTAAGGGTGAAGTGCCCGATGGTGAGTACGCAATCCCCTTTGGGAAGGCGAAGGTGATGAAAGAGGGCAAAGATCTGACAGTGATTAGCTACTCACGTATGGCCTCGCTTGCTCTGGAAGTGGCACAACGGCTGGAGCAGGAGCAGAAGTTGAGTGTTGAAGTGGTTGACATACGTTCTCTGCGCCCTCTGGATCGCGAAACACTCGTCGAATCCGTCAAGAAGACCAATCGAGCCATCGTCTTTGAGGAAGATTGGCGCACATATGGTATCGGTGCTGAGATCGCGGCAACTCTTCAGGAAGAAGCTTTTGACTATCTGGATGCGCCTATCAAACGTATAGCCAGCGCTGAAGTTCCTCTTCCCTACTCTAAGCCGCTTGAGCTTGCCGCACTCACTGGTCCCAAACAGCTCGAAGAGGCCATTTCCGAGCTTGCACCGCGACGAAGGAGATAATAGATGGCAGAAGTCAATATGCCAAGACTCAGCGATACGATGCAGGAAGGGACAATCTCGCGCTGGCTCAAAAAGCCGGGTGACGAGGTCAAGCGTGGTGATGTCATTGCTGAGGTCGAGACAGATAAGGCCAATATGGAGGTTGAGGCCTACGATGCAGGCGTGCTAGAAGAGATCCTGGTCAAGGAGGGCGAGACAGCTCCTATCGGTCAGGTGATTGCGTTGATTGGCACTGGCAAGGCGCAGGCGCGTGCTGCTACTGCTGCTACACACAGTCAGAAAACCTCTACGTCCGCTGTGGCGGCGCAGAATGGTCAGACTGCTAGCACAAATGTGTCAGCCTCACAAACCTCTTCTGCTCCACCTGTTCCCGTTGCCCAGGTGAATGGCACGGCGCAGGAAGCGAGCAAAGAAGCACCGTTCGTCAAAGTCTCACCACTAGCTCGACGGATGGCAGAAGAACACGGAATTGATCTGCAGCAGCTTAAAGGAACCGGCCCTGCCGGGCGCATCGTGCGTGATGACATCGAAGACTTCATTGCTCAGCGCTCCACGGTCTCTACTGCCCTTGCCACATCTGCTGAGACAGTGTCAGCAACGTCTACACCTGCAACACAATCTGCAGGTGTTTCAGTCACCGCTCCAACAGGTGTGCCAGAAGCTCTGACGCGGGATAGCGAAGCTGAGGTCGTTAATCTCACGTCAATGCAGAAGACTATTGCACGTCGTCTGACTGAATCAAAACAGACGGTTCCACACTTCTATATTGGCAGCGAGATCGACATGACAGATGCGCTGGCTCTGCGGCAACAGCTCAACACGAGCTTTGCCTCCGAAGGCATTAAGATCAGCGTTAACGATCTGATTGTTAAAGCCTGTGCTCTGGCTCTGGAGAAATTTCCAGAGGTCAACGGCTCCTACCGCGATGGACAGTTTCTACTGCACAAGCAGGTTCATGTGGGCATCGCAGTTGATATTCCATCCGGCCTGGTCGTTCCAGTACTGCGGGATGCAAATATCAAGGGCTTACGGACTATTGCACGAGAGGCACGCGAGCTGGTGTCAAAGGCGCAGGCAGGAAAGCTCACTACAAGTGATCTGACTGGTGGCACCTTCTCCATCTCCAATCTGGGTATGATGGATGTGAGTGACTTTGTGGCGGTAATCAATCCTCCGCAAGCCGCTATTCTGGCTGTGGCCGCGACACGCAAGACGTTCGTACCAGTGGATGATCAACCGGTGATCCGCGAGATCATGCATGTGACGCTCTCTGCCGACCATCGCATTCTCTATGGCGCAACAGTCGCTCGCTTCCTCCAGGAGGTCAAGCGCGTGCTGCAAAATCCATATCTGCTGCTTGGCTAAGCTCTTTGTCTCCATGCATGTTTGCTAAATCTCTTAAAGGGGCTACTCTGGATGATAGAGTAGCCCCTTTCTCTTTCTATTGCCTTGTATAATTAATATTGTGTAATAATATTTCTTCCCTCGTATATATTACTAATAGGCTATTGCAACTCATACTCGTATCATATTACAGAAAATAGTGCTATCCTATGAGATAGATAGGGCTGTGCGAATGCGTCGTACAGCCTGTTGTGGAGACGAAGTAGAAGTGTAGGGGAAATACAACTAGTTATGAATACACGCACATGTTTACGGTGTGGGGAAGTTTGTGGAAGTGAACCCTTCTGTAACTCTTGTCAGGCAGCGCTCCTTGCTCGTTCAAGACAAAAAAAACGTTCGATAGAACTCGTCCCTTTATCTCTTCGTGCAATATCCGCTCCAATACTAAACAAAGGAGCTAAAAGAGAGCAGCACGAGCTGGTATCATCAGTCTCGTTACCACAGGAAACACGTCAGAACGCTCTTCCACTGAGTATACATCAGGAATGGAGATACACATCTACGAAGAGCCAGAAATCCTTTCCTGATAGTTCACGCACGTCTTTTCTACCCGTATGGCATATGAAGACTCTTCCTATTACAGATGAGAATATATTGCCGCGTCGAAAGACACGTAACTGGGTCAAGCATCTTTTTATATTCTTGATAGCCCTTTCCCTTATCGCGCTCCTTCTAGATATCCTGCTTGCACTGCTTATCTTTACACATCAAAGTTCTCGCTCTACTCTCTTTCCAGCCGCCTCGCATTGCATGCTCGGAGGAATCGCTCCATGTGCTCGTGCTCGCATACATACCCCTTGGCAGCTCTATACACAGACTGGCACGGTTCTAGAAAAAATGCTTATCCAGCAAAAACAAACTCTACAAATATCTTCTCAAACCATACTCGAAATACACGTGAAGAGCAATACTTTAGTACATTTTCTAAGATATTGATACGAGAAAGGGCACAGGCTTCTATGTCACATAGCGATCAGCAACAAACACAGCGCGTTGAGCAGATTATGACTACCGTTATAACCTGTCGTAGCCTGCTCAAGTATAACCTGAGCCTCCCCGAAGAACAGCGACGTGACCTGCTCCATGACATTGATACTTCGCTAGAGTTCCTGCGCTCGTATCTTCTCAATGAAAACTCAACTCGCTCGTCGGCTACTGCGCCTCAGCACCCGCAACTCGCTTCCTCTCTGCCCAATAATTCTGATGTTAAAAACGTGTTACAGGAACTCTATGCTATGTATCACGCCTATCTCGATATACACCAGAGTGGAAATATTAATACATTTGTTATGCGTTTTAATGACGTTATGTCTACCCTCAATGAGATTGTTCATCTTGTCAAAAGCCAGAATACAGCTTACAGCGATTACACGTATTCCGTTCCGCTAGAAGAACCCTTGCAGCGTATACGTTCCTTTGTTGGGGATCTTTATTACATCTTTATGGAGTTTATGCGTGTCCTTTCCAATATATTGCAGCATTACACTGTTCACCCCGAAACGGAAAAGCTTTCATCAGCGCAGAACGAGCCAGAAGCAAATGAACGTGTTCTCAAAAACGCTCATCTTCAGGCTCTCGCAGAAACGTATCACCTACAACAACAGTTGAATAAGAGGAAGGGAGAGGCAGCAAATCGTGTGAGCAGCGCAATAGCATTTCTGGAATTTCTCAAGGAGCATCGCTCCTCGAATATGAACAAGCGCGATGAGGTATTCGCCCAGCTCAATGCTGTTGCAAAGTTGCTCTCTGAATTGCTGTACCTGCTCAAAGATTATGAGAAGGCGGCTATTCTCTTGCTCTCATCTTAGCTCTTCCGTGAAAATCAACGCCGCTTGAGCGTGGCACGTGCCCCACACTCAGGTTTTCGAGAGGTAGTTCATGAAATTCCTATTCAACGATGTTGAAGCGAAATCTTCGGTTTAGCCCTATTATAAGTAAGAAAGATATTTTGTGGAGGAACGTAAATGAATGCATTAGCAATTGGGCATGCAGAACTCTATGTGTATCCTGAAAAGGTTACGGCTCAGGATACGATTGTGTCACCGCAACGTATAGATGTCGCCAGCACACAGGAACTCATCGAAGTTTTGACTATGATGCCAGCCGAGACGAGCTTTAGTGTTTTGCTTGTAATTAATGAGTGCGTCGTTGGCAATGGCAAATATTATATGACGCATGATACTGTCTCAATTCTGCACGAATACGGTGCATGCGTGGGCTTTCTGGTCAAGCCTGTAGGACTCTTACGCGAACTACGCCAGCAACAGTGGCAGGCAGGGCAGGCAGAATAACACTTCTACCTGCTCTTCGACTATAGGCACACTGTTCTAGGACCACCTGGCCCGTTCGTATTGCCTGGGCCAGGCCACGTTCTCGCGTAGAACGTGAGCTGCACGTAAGGGCCAGTGTGGATCACGGAGGAGTTCACGTGCCAGGAAGATCATATCAGCCTCGTGATAGCGCAAAATGTCATTTGCCTGCACAGGATCAGTGATCAAGCCGACTGCTCCCGTCGGAATGTTTGCCTGTTTGCGAACTGCTTCAGCGAAGGGAACCTGATACCCTGGCGCTGCGGGAACCTTTGCGTTGGCGATGTTTCCTCCTGAAGAGACATCGATCAGATCGACACCGTGCTTTTTCAAGGCGCGTGCGACTTCGACGGTGTCCTCAATCGTCAGCCCACCTTCGGTCCAGTCGCTTGCTGAGACACGGACGAATAAGGGCAGTTCGGGAGGAAGCACGGCACGAACGGCGTCTACAACCTCCAGCAAGAAGCCCATACGATTTTCTAGAGAGCCACCATAGGCATCGTTGCGCAGATTGGAGAGAGGGGAGAGGAACTCGTGCAGCAGGTAGCCATGAGCAGCGTGAATTTCGATCACTTCAAAGCCTGCTTGCATTGCACGCTGTGTTGCAACCTGAAAGCTTTGCACGACAGTGGCAATGTCCTCAAGCGCCATCTCTTCTGGTAAAGGATATGTCTCTGAAAAACGCTGTGCGCTTGGCCCGACCGTCTGCCATCTTCCCTCTTCCACCGACACCTCACCATGTCCGCTCCATGGTCGATAGGTGCTTGCCTTCCTGCCAGCGTGCGCAAGCTGAATAGCCGGATGGGCACCCTGCTCGCGGATAAAGCGGGTGATCCGTGAGAGCATCTCAATGTGCTCATCGAGGTAAATTCCTAAATCCTGCGGAGAGATGCGGCCTCGTGCTTCAACAGCGGTCGCCTCGGTCATCACCAGTGCAGCTCCGCCAATTGCAAAGCTGCCGAGGTGAACAAGGTGCCAATCTGTCGCGAAGCCGTCAGTCGATGAATACTGACACATCGGAGCAACGGCAATGCGATTGCGAAAGGTGATATCACGCAACGAGAACGGCTGAAATAGCTCGATTGCGTCCATTGCCTCCAATTGTGCCTGCGTAAATGGTCTATTATCCCCTCCTGGGATTGTCTGCATAGTTGCAAAGCTCCTTTATTCTGGCGGGAGAGTTCTATTCTCTTTGCAAGAACATAGCGTGCTCTCTCGATTATTCCAGTTACTCGGAGCACTGTACATATTCCGAACCGAATATGCTGCTTGCTGTTGTCAGCGCCGTTCTCGCCGCTCTCAGTTTTGCGGCAACGCTTCTGCTTCTTTTTCCTCTTAAGAAGAGATAGTATTTGTCACAGACTTTCTCTTTAGAAAGTGGAAAAGGAGTTAAAAGCTTATCTACTCCTCAGTTTTTACTTTCTCTGCCAGTTCAACAAAGTACTGCAACGCTGAGGGGTCGCTCATGGCGTCGAGGCTGACGGCTTTTTCGATGGGAAGGCCCATAAAGAGTTTTTTGACCGGCACTTCCATCTTTTTGCCGCTGAGCGTGCGAGGTATCCCGGAGATCGCCAGGATTTCGTCGGGAACGTGATGGGGCGAGATAGCGGCGCGAAGAGCCTGCTTGATTCTGGTCTTCAAGCTATCGTCTAGCTCTGTGCCGGGACGCAGAACGACGAAGAGGGGCATGTAGTATCTGCCATGTGACCTTTCGACGCCAACGACCAGGCTGTCCAATACTTCCGGGAGCGACTCGACGACCCGGTAGATCTCGCTACTGCCCATCCGAATACCCGCTCGGTTGATGGTAGAGTCAGAACGCCCAGAGATGATGGCACTGCCACGCGACGTGATTTTGATCCAGTCGCCGTGCCGCCATACACCGGGATAGACGGAGAAGTAGCTCTCTTTATAGCGCTGCTTGTCTGGATCGTTCCAGAAAAAGAGCGGCATTGAGGGGAGCGGCTCGGTCAGCACCAGTTCGCCGACCTCGTTGAGCAGAGGTTGGCCCTGTTCATCGAACGCTTCAACCTTCGCACCAAGCGAGCGACATTGTAGCTCACCAGCATAGACAGGCAGCAGGATAGATCCACCAACAAAGGCTGAGCAAACATCGGTGCCGCCACTGAGAGAAGCGACCCAGAGATCTCGCTTGACGTGATCATATAACCATTGGAAACCTTCGGGGGGCAGAGGTGAGCCGGTTGAACCAACTCCTTGCAGGGCGTGCAGATCATACTGTTTACCAGGCTCAATATTCGCTTTCATACAGGAGGCGATATAGGCTGCGCTCGTTCCAAAGAAGTTCATGCGTGTATCCTGGGCAAATTGCCAGAGGGAGCCAAGATCAGGATAGCCAGGACTGCCATCATAGAGCAAGACCGTGGCCTGCACGAGCAAACCGCCAAGAAGGAGATTCCACATCATCCAACCAGTAGTGCTAAACCAGAAGAAACGATTCCCAGGCTTGAGATTGAGGTCAAAAGTGAGGGCCTTGAGATGTTCTAGCAAGATGCCCCCATGTCCCTGTACGATAGCTTTGGGCAATCCAGTTGTGCCAGAGGAGTAGAGGACCCACAGGGGATGATCAAAAGGAACTTGCTCAAAATGCAACTCGGCAGGGTGCGCGAGCAGATCTGACCAGGGCAGCATCTTTTCAGGGAGGTGAGACGCACTCTCAGGGGAGAGATAGGGGATAAGGACTGTTTTTTGCAGCGTTGGAAGTTCCCGTTGTAGTTCAGCGATGATGCCGCGACGGTCAAAGGTCTTGCCGCCGTACTGATAGCCATCGACGGCGAAGAGCAGGGTGGGTTCAATCTGTTTGAAGCGGTCGATGACGCTACTCGTACCGAAATCAGGCGAGCAGCTTGACCAGATTGCGCCGATACTGACACAGGCAAGAAAGGCAATCAACGTTTCGGGGATGTTGGGCATATATGCTACAACACGATCTCCACGCTTCACCCCCAGTTCACGCAGGGCAAAGGCAACGGCACCAACCTGCTGACGTAGCTCATTCCATGATACCTCACGCAAGTGGTGACGTTCAGAGCGGAAGAGCAGGGCAGGATATTGCTCTGTAGCGTTGCGAAAGACGTGTTCGGCGTAGTTTAGCTTTGCATCAGGAAACCATTTTGCGCCAGGCATTTCTCTGGAGGCAAGGACAGAGCTATAAGGCGTTCCCCTGACCGAAAAATACTCCCACAGCGAGGCCCAGAAATCCTCTAGCTTGCTCACCGACCACTGCCATAATTGCTCACGCGTTGTAAAGTGTAAGCCTTTTTCGCGCGCTAACCAGGAGATATAGTGTGTCAGGTTGGCCTGCTGCTTCTCCTCTTCCGAGGGTTCCCAGAGAAGCTGAGGTGTCTGAAGGGAGTCTGCATTATTCAACGGTGCTTCCATAACACGCGGCCTTTCTACAGATCAACTCCGACGTTGTCCGCAAGGAACATACAGGTATCCAATTGTTTACAGTGTATCACAAAAACCACAACAAACTGGGTCAGCTACACTGTAACTTCGGCTAAGCGAGAAGGTTGCTGAGAAACCAGGTAGGATGGTGGTTCATATCAGGAGGAGAGATTGCGTTTCGTGCGCGAAGTGCTAGCAAAGGTCGAGTGAGCTGGATTTTTTGCGAGGACGAACGGCCTGTGTAGTAGTGCACAGGCCGCTCGTTTGCACGGAAGCAGTTATACCGGTTCGCTTTCAACGGCCTGTTTCAACTGTGCGACCTGCGTATCAAGTTGTTTTTTGACCATGGTATTGATCATAGGTGCCATAAGCTTCTGTTTGCCACTCAGCTCGACCTCGCCGACGAAGGTGAGCCGCGTTGCTTTGTCGCCATCTAGTGGAGTCAGTTGCATGGTTGTTGTAAGTGGGACAGGTCCCTGCACAAGTTTGAAGGTTAATGCGTGTGGGGGGTCGTACTGAGTAACCTGAGTGGTTGCTTCAATGCTCTGACCCATGGCTTCAAAGGTCTGGGTAAAGGTTGAACCTACACCAACGGGGCCATCAGACAACTGACGCATCTCTTTGACTGGTAGCCATAGTTTGGCTTTGCTCATATCGGTGATAAAGGCGAAGACGGTTTCGTTGGGCCGTTGAATATCGACGGAACGCTCTATTTTCATCTATCCTCCATGCTAAGTGGTATAATACAATCGTTTAGAGACAGTTTCCTCCTCATTATAGCAGCACTAATTATACGTACCAACAGGTAGTTTTGATAGAAAGAATTTTCTGAATGGCTAGGTTTTCCGAACAGCTACAACGTGGATTACTTTTGCGTTGTCCCAATTGTGGAAGGGGCAAGGTATTTTCTGGCCTTTTTAGGAGCAACAAACAGTGCTCTGTCTGTCACTTTACGTTTGAACGTGAAGAGGGATACTTTAGTAGCGCAATGGCTATCAACCTGATCATCAGTGAACTGATTGTGGCGGCTGTGATTATTCCCCTGGCAGCTAATCCAGGTTTACCACTGTGGACGGTTTTGCTGTGGTGCGCTCCCTTGCCAATTCTGCTGCCATTGCTCTTCTATCACCACAGCAGAACATTATGGATGAGTATGGATCATTACGTTCGCCCACATCGCGGCGGCCTGCTTGCCGCACCTCCAAATTCACAGCGTTCCGATCCAACCATGACAGGTAAGACATTAGATGAGTTTTGAGGACGATACGCTTCCTACTTGCGTAGATGCGACAGGTGTGGTTAAATTTCATGGTTATGCCGGACAGATATTCAGAAGAGACAACTTATCAACGTCTGTACCGAGCGTTTGAGGAATTGCTGAGAGGGAAAGACGAGGAGATAGATCTGACACAGACCGCTCTCCTCATCTCGCGGATTGGCTACCCTGACCTCGATATAGCCTCTGTCCTCCCTTCCCTTGACGCACTTGCACGTCGAGTGAGAAGTGTACTTGCGCTACCCGCTCCTGATGTTGCCGCAGAGTTGCCTGCTGAGATGCCCCGGCTGCATGTAATTGATGCGCTGAACCAGGTGCTTTTCGATGAGGAGCATTTTGAGGGCGATGCAGACGATTATTATAATCCAGACAACAGTTTTCTGCACAAAGTGCTAGAGAGACGGAAAGGGATTCCTATCACGCTCTCCTTGCTCTATATTGAGGTCGCCAGACGTGTGGGTCTGCAGATTGAAGGAATCGGCTTGCCCTACCACTTCATGGTACGCTGCCGCCTGGAAGACAATATAGTTTATATTGATCCATTTGCTCATGGTGCGGTGATGAATGAGCAGGGGTGTCAGGAGTATATTCGTAAGCTGACACAGCGGCGCATCCGCCTGCATTCACACTGGTTTGAGCCGGTGACAAAGCGTCAATTCCTCACGCGTATGCTGCACAATCTCAAGAGCATCTATCTCAAGAGTGATCAATACGCTCTAGCGCTCAACGTCTGCACGCTTCTCATACTACTCTATCCCAAGGGGGGACTTGAGTATCGGGACCGTGGCTTGCTCTATCTCCAGCTCAAACGCTACTCGCCCGCGATAAAAGACCTCAGGCGCTACCTCGAACTCGAAGAGCAAGCAGAAGACCAGAAGGATATGCTCGAATATATCAAGACGGCACGTCAGATGCTGGCAATGATGAACTGATTTTACTCAGTGCAGAGTATATCTCCCCCAGGAAGCGACTTGGACGCTTAGCCAACAATTGTGTCTGCACAAAGCCATTTTTGCGTGCGAGTGTCTCCCAGGTAGTGTAGGAGAAGGGGTAGGGGACCCAGGGGTTGCCGCGATCTACGTTGTACTCAACGATCAGGAGCCGTCCTTCGGGTTTGAGATACTCTTGTAGTTGGCACAGGACGGAGTCTTTCTGACGCACGAAGTGCAGTGAGTTGGCGAGGAGAATCCCGTCGAGAAGTGGAAGGGCGAGGGGACGTGTAAAGTCTGCATGCAGGTAGTGCATGATAGTGTCTGGGAAACGTGAGCGCAAGATCTGTTCTTGCAGCCGTAACGCGCCACGATCCCTATCAATAGAGTAGAGTTGAGCGCCTGGACCGAGCAGATCGGCGAGGGCGAGCGTAAATGCTCCCTCGCCTGATCCCAGGTCAGCCCAGATACCGCCGGGAGCAGCAATACCCTGACGTATAAGGCGAACGTGATCTTCGTGATTCATTGAACACTACTCCTCGATGGGCAAGCCTTCCAGTTCCATGATTTTAAGGGCGTTAGTGGTGGGGCATGGGCCGCAACGCAGGATATAATCAAAGGCTAGCTTTCCTTCGATAACCTCTTCGCGGAAATGCATGTTTTTCACCTGTGGCAAAACGTCCTCTAGCTTGACAAGTTCCAGGTCATGCGTCGAGATGGCTCCGATACAATTGCGTCCGGTGAGCGCGCGGATGAATGAGCGGCTACCGATCAGGCGTTCGCGGTTGTTTGTGCCTTTGAAGATTTCATCGACCAGGAAGAACAGTGGCGCTTTGTCCGGCTGGTTGAGCGCATCCAATAGCGCACGCAGGCGGCGCACTTCGGCATAGAAGTAGGAGTAGCCATCCGTCACCGAATCGGTGACGCGAATACAGGTGAAGAGGCGGAAGAGCGAGCACTCCAGGCTCTGCGCATTGACAGATCCACCAGCGTAGGCGAGGCAGAGATTGAGGCCAAGTGTGCGTAAAAAGGTACTCTTGCCCGCCATATTCGAGCCAGTGATAATCATCACCTCGCCGAGTCTGTCGGCCGTGAAATCGTTGGTCACTTTCTTCTCGGCGGGGAGCAGAGGATGACCAAGTGCACGTCCTCGGAACAATGCACAGGACGTTGTATCAGCAGAGGTGGGAGAGGGGCAGGGAGAGATCTGGGGCAGGATGTATTCGGGATTGAGATAGGCAAATGCGGCCAGTGAGCAGAGCGCTTCCAGCTCATACCAGGTATCCAGCCAGACAGGAAGACGTGTGGCAATCTGCTCTTTGTACTGACGCAAGCGGTAGGCACAGTAGAGATCCCACGGCATCAGCACATTGATCGGAAGCCAGAGAAATGGGTTGCGGCGCAGCGTTCCCGCAGCGGCAACTCGTGCCGTCTTCTTCAGAAGTTGCGATGGGCCGTGCTCGTGATCCTGGTAGAATGGCGCACACAGTCTCTTGAGGTGCAACTTGTTCCCGTAGGGATAGGTTTCCAGGTAGGAAAAGATACGACTGAGCGTCGCAAAACCATAGCGCAGGTAGCCAGCATCCTCAAAGACATCGCCACGTGAGTTGGCTGTTGCAAAAAAAAGAATCAAAGAAGTCAGCAGAGTGATTCCCCATAGGGCGGGCATCTGCACAAAGAGGCTCATTACCAGCAAAACAGGTGTCAAGATGTTGAGCAGCAACGTCAGCCAGAAGAGGGGAAGCAATGCTGAAGCTGCAGAGCGAGAAGCGAGCCAGCGCAACAGACGTTGTCCTTCCAGTTCCTGCGTGACGCGGCGTGACGAAAGCAGCGCGTTGAGCGTCAGACGGTCACGAAAGCGAGTAAGCGGCGCGAGTTCCTGGACAAGTGCCTGGCGTTTAGCAATCGTCTCCAGATCAGGCTCCGTAGCTAACAGCCAGCTCTGTAAGCGCTGCATGCCTTCACGAGAGATCGCGGTGTTAAGCAAATGGTGCAGCGAGCGATTGCCCGTAATATCGAGATCAAACTCGAAGGGGTGCCCTTCGCGGGAACCTGCGTAGTAGACGGGGGGAATCTGCTCCCAGTCAATCTTCATGCGTGCAATATGCGCGGACTTGATATGCCGCCAGAGCGTATGGCGAGCAATGCTGCTGTCGATCTGACTCTGAAAGTGCGCAAGAATGGTGAAAGCGATCATTGCCAGCACAAATAGTGGCAGCGCAATTATCCAGAGTCCGAAGATGAGCAGGATAATACTGATGATCAGCGCACCAAAAAAGAGAAAGACGCGTATCCACGAATAGCGATTACTGCGTGGCTCCAGGGTATCTATATGTTTTTGTACACGCCGAATCTGCGTCTCCAGTAGGCGTATACGTTGCTGTTTCTCATTCACAAAATTCAAATCCTCTCGGGTTTTCTCTCATTATCTGCTGTCAAAGTCTAACACTTTGTGCCTTTTGAGACAAGAGTGTGACAGATTTTGTTGAGAATTTAAGCAAAACTTATTGAAATTTATCAACAAAAACGCTATATTACTTTTGCGGGGAAGAAATTTCTTTGTCATAAAGAATTTGTTTTATAGATACGGACGTATTAAGGAGGATTTATGCAGACAACATACCCACCTATTCGGCGGGGTACAGGTGGAACCGCTTTTGTCTATGGCCTCATTTTTGGGGTGATCAGTGCCGCTATTCTCTTTGCTGTAGGCAGTATTACACAGTTTAAGACGCAATTTACTGGTTATAATGATACGGCAACAGGCTTTATCGTGGCCTTATTCGTAACCCCTTTACTCGCAGGTTTTCTCGCAACGCTGAGAACGGGCAGAATTACGACGGGAACAATGGCGGGACTCTGGACAGGCTTTTTTGCTGGATTGGCAACGGGTGGATATATTCTGCTTGCATACCTGGTTTTTCATCCCATTAATCAAGGAGATGTTAGATCCTTGCTAGATCGTATGGCTCAGAATGGCATCCATATTCCATTGAACAACAGCAATGTCATCACTACCAGTATTCTGCTAGTGCTTGCGGTTACGCTTGCATTGCTCATTACGGGTGTGATTCTGGGTCTTCTCGCTGCACTGATCGGAAAGGTTTTTGCGCCACGGAGTGCACAACGAGCTTAATAATTTTTTTAAGAAATAATTGATTAGAGCGGCAATAAAGCTAGCATGGTGAGTAGAGCAGAACGTGGAAGTGGAAAACTGATGCAACGGGCGCTATGGGGGAGAACAACGGGCGCGATAAATTTGGCCCCTATTTCTCGCGCTATAAATGACTGATGGAGTTTGGGGGAATCTGTTAGGCGAATCATGTTTGACAGAGCGGAAATTGTCCTACTCCGCCAACGTTTATCTCTTCATTTCTGTCCAACGAACTTTCTGTAGCTTTGGATCAGCAAGCCACTGTTGCATCAGATCATGGACACGATCAGCAATGATAGGTTCTGGGGTTGCTGTCAAAAGGAGAGATGCAAATAAAGTAGGATAGCATCCACCATCGTAGACTGTATGCAGTGCTCCATAGTCGGGATCATCCGCAGCCCAGACTACGCGGGCAATATTCGCCAGGAGGAGAGCGCCAGCACACATCAAGCATGGTTCTAACGTTGTGTATAAGGTACATTTTCCTCGATAGGATTGAGTCATAAGCAGTCCTCCTGCACTCCGAAGCGCTTCAATTTCTGCATGAGCTGTATAGTCGCCAACACTATAGACTCGGTTATGCCCCCGACTCAGAATTATCCCATCTGGACTGACAACGACTGCCCCAATTGGGTAGGTTCCTTCCTTAGCTGCTCTTTCTGCTTCTTCCAGAGCAAGTTCCAGGTAGATGCGATCTTTCTCCATAATACGAGCCTTCTCCTTGTGAGGATGCTCTTCTCGGGGTATGATTAGAGAAGAACAATGTAAGCATACCACGAGAAAGAGGGTGCACAGATGGAGATATATGGCAAGCAAGAGCCGCATGTATTTTCTGGGCGTGACGGACGCCCTTCCCTTCCTTATCTCCTTTACCTCCCGCAGAATTACGACAGCCAGCAAGGCGAGCGCTGGCCGCTCGTGCTCTTCTTGCATGGTGCTGGCGAGCGTGGTGATGGTGGGGAGACGCTGAAGACCCTCACCAGCAACGGACTTCCCAAACTGGTGAAAGAAGGACAAGAATTTCCTTTTCTCATCGTTTCTCCACAATGTCCTGCTAATGACTGGTGGTCAGAAGAGACACTGGTGCAGCAGCTCGGTGCCTTGCTTGACGAGATTGAGCGTACCTACAAGGTTGATCCCACACGTATCTATGTGACGGGGCTGAGTATGGGTGGCTTTGGTACCTGGGCGCTTGGCATAGCTCAGCCACAGCGCTTTGCCGCGCTCGCTCCGATCTGTGGTGGAGGTGACCCCAGCAAGGTATGCGCCCTGAAAAACGTGCCGGTCTGGAACTTCCATGGTGCACGTGATTCTATTGTGGCGCTAAGCTATTCCGAGGAGATGATCGCTGCGCTGGAAGAGTGTGGAGGACACGTCACATCCACTGTTTATGCCGATGCCGATCATGATTCGTGGACACGCACCTATGAGAATCCTGAGCTGTATAAATGGTTGCTCTCACAGCGCAACGAAGCGGCGGCCAGAGATGGAGGACACTAGATGGATATCCAGAAGAGCACAATTCTCATTACCGGCGGTGCATCAGGCCTTGGTGGTGCCTGCGCACACTTGCTAGCACAATCCGGCGCTGCTGTCGTCATCGCCGATCTTAATAGCGAGACGGGGAATGCGTTGGCTGAAGAACTGGGCGAAAAGGCGCTATTCGTAAAGACGGATGTTACGAGCGAAAGCGATGTGCAGGATGCAGTCGAGCGTGCGCTGCAACAATTTGGTGGGCTGCACGCTGTAATCAATTGTGCTGGAATTGCTCCCCCTGAACGGGTCGTCAGTAAGCAGGGGCCGGCGAACCTGGCAACGTTCAGCAAAGTAGTTCAGGTTAACCTCATCGGTACCTTCAACGCTATTCGCCTGGCTGCTGCCGCGATGACTCAGAATACACCCAATGAGGGAGGAGAGCGAGGCGTCATTATCAATACCGCCTCAATTGCCGCCTTCGATGGGCAGATCGGTCAGGCAGCGTATGCCGCCTCCAAGGGAGGTATTGTGAGCATGACCTTGCCGATAGCTCGTGAGCTAGCACGCTATGGGATTCGCGTCATCACTATTGCTCCTGGCATCTTTGACACTCCATTACTGGCTGACCTACCTGAGCCTGCCCGCGTCTCACTTGGTCAGCAGGTACCCTTCCCACCACGCCTGGGCCGACCTGAAGAATACGCCGCTCTCGCGAAACACATTCTGGAAAACGAGATGCTCAACGGCGAAGTGATCAGGCTGGATGGCGCTTTGAGGATGCAGGCGAAGTGAGTACCACCCAGGCAGCGGAAGAAACAAGGCGAGCAGTAAGGCTTACACATCTGCACCATCTCGTGTATAATAAGGTGAGCGGTAAGGTCTACTCACCTGCTCCATCTCGTGTATAATTACGAGAATACACCATTGCTTCGTACACATCCCCTATAACGATGATGGCAATGCCCAGGACTGGCATATCATTCAGAGAGAGGATTTAGTACAAGAAGTGCAGTTTTACCTATAGAAAGGATGATTTCAGCATGTCCGATACACCTGAAGAGAGAACAGCTTCACGGCCACTTAATAGCCGAAGCAAGGAGATTACCGAAGGGGTCGTGCGCTCACCCAATCGCTCGATGTTGCGAGCGGTGGGCGTTACGGATGAGGATTTTGAGCAACAGAAGCCGATTATTGGCATTGCGAGCACGTGGAGCGAAATTACGCCGTGCAACATGCATCTAAACCGTCTGGCAGAGAAGGTGCGCGAAGGCGTACGCATCGGTGGAGGTGTGCCGCAGATCTTCGGAACCATCACGGTAAGCGATGGTATTTCAATGGGAACCGAAGGAATGAAATTTTCGCTGCCCAGCCGCGAGGTGATCGCGGACTCGATTGAGCTAGTGGGCAATGCGCAGCGCTTTGATGGGGTAGTCGCAGTTGGCGGCTGCGATAAAAATATGCCCGGCTGTTTGATGGCGCTGGCTCGCTTGAATGTTCCCAGTTTATTTGTCTACGGGGGCACGATTCTGCCCGGTGTGTGTAAGGGACAGGATGTGGACCTTGTCAGTGTCTTCGAGGCGGTGGGGCAGTATAGCTCTGGCAAGATCAGCCGTGAGGATCTACATGCAGTTGAGGCAAGCGCCATTCCAGGTGCTGGCTCGTGTGGCGGGATGTACACGGCGAATACCATGTCCTCCGCTATTGAGGCACTCGGCATGAGCCTCCCTGGAAGCTCTTCAGCACCCGCCGTCACCTCGCGCAAAGCTGAAGACAGCTATGAGGCAGGACGAGCGGTAGTAAAGCTGATTGAGAAAGGAATTACACCACGGGACATTTTAACGAAGAGCGCGTTCGAGAATGCTATCACGCTGGTGATGGCACTGGGTGGCTCGACCAACGCGGTACTGCACTTAATCGCTATCGCGCGCCAGATCGACATTCCGCTCACCATCGACGATTTCACACGCGTCGGCAAAAATGTTCCGCACCTGGCTGATCTCAAGCCCGGTGGACGCTTTGTTATGGTCGATCTGGATCGCGTCGGAGGGACGCAAGCCGTGCTAAAAGTGCTGCTTAGAGCAGGGCTTATTCATGGTGACGCGCTGACAGTGACAGGCAAAACGCTGGCCGAGAACCTTGAGAATGCACCGGATCTGTCAGAGGGACAACACATTGTGATGCCGATGGAGAAGCCGCTCCATCCATCTGGTCCACTGGTTATTCTTAAAGGAAATCTGGCACCGGAGGGGGCCGTATGTAAGATTGCTGGCCTTAAAACTACACGGCACCGTGGGCCGGCCAAAGTGTTTAACTCCGAAGAGGAGACCTTCAACGCGATCATGAACCATAAGATCACACACGGAGATGTGGTGGTGATTCGCTACGAGGGGCCGAAAGGTGGGCCGGGGATGCGCGAGATGCTGGCGGTCACATCTGCTCTGATCGGACAGGGCTATGGTGAGACCGTGGGGCTGATCACGGACGGACGTTTTTCTGGTGGCACACACGGCATGGTCGTGGGCCATATCTCGCCAGAGGCGCAGGATGGTGGACCTATCGCAATCATCCAAGATGGAGATGTCATCATTATCGACGCCGATGCAAACGAACTTTCGGTTGATGTGAGTGATGACGAGATTGCGCGCCGCTTGCAAAGCTGGCAGGCACCAGAGCCACGGTACAAGCGCGGGGTGATTGCGAAGTATGTCAAACTCGTCTCATCAGCATCAGAGGGAGCGGTAACGCAGTAGCTAAAGCAACAAATCGCGCCTCAACTTACAGACAATGAATTGACTTTTATTGGTTTTTACATGCGGGAAGAGCGGAATGGTCTTCATGAAGCACCATTCGCTCTTCTCGTATGTGTGTTATGAGTTAACGGTTGATTTTTTCGACCTGGAAGGTGCCCCGATCGCTTTCCAGCTCGATATCGACGTTGTCATTCTTTTTCGTTTGGTGGCGCAGATACCAGGCAGCCAGGGCAGAAGCTGAGACGGCTCCAACTGTGAGCAGGATAATTCCGGCACGGGAGCCTGCACCCTCACTTCTACTCTCGACTGCTCCACTGCCTGGCTTACTAACTGGCTGCACGATAAAGGCGAGCAGGTCGAGCATGTTGCGGTAGATACGGCGCAGACCCAGCGGAGCAAAGGTGCGCTCAAAGAAGCCGCGTACACCGGAACCGCCTTCCCACTCGGTCACGATACGCACATTCGTCTGTGAACCAGAGTCCTGAGGCGAGAGTGTCCAGGTTGTGACCAGAGAGGAGTTGCTGTCACGCTCTGTCAGGACCTGTCCCTCTAGCGCCTCATCAACACGTATCTTGTAGGGGCGTTCACGGTTTGCAGCGCGCAGGCGGTAGCTTACAACTGTGCCGGTCCCTCTGCCACCTTGCTCGACTCGATAGTCAAGGAAGTTTTCCGTCAACATCAGGGGACGTTTGCTTTTATAGTCGGAGAGCACCTCGTAGACGGCCTCAGGACTGGCTTCGACAGTGCGCTCGCTCGTTACAATAACTCGACTCATCCATTTCTCCTTGTATTTTTTTGTGACATGCCTCTCTCAAAGGCAGAAGTAAAAGCTCTTCTTATCTGTTTTATCTCTCCAAGATAAGTACGAAATAGCTACCTCCTTAGATGATATTCGTCCATAGACACGATTTGTACAGTTGGTCAAACAGCGCTTTCAAAATGCTCTACTATTATGATATTATAGCTGAAGAAATAAAGTGATAATTTTCACTAAACTGACGTAAGGAAAACAAAATGTATGAGAAGAACTCATCTGAAGAGACCTATGCGCTAGGTCGTAGTTCAGAGGAAACACGACGATTACAAGAGCAGGATCAGATGCTCAAACCTTTCACACGTAGACTCTTTGAGCAGGCGGGGATCGGGGCAGGGATGAAGGTGCTCGACGTGGGCAGCGGAGCAGGTGACGTTGCTCTGCTCCTGGCCGAGATGGTTGGTCCAGGCGGCATTGTGGTTGGAGTAGAGAAGAATCCAGCGATTCTGGACACCGCTCGCTCAAAGGTAACTGCGGCGGGATGGTCAAACGTGACTTTCCTTGCTGAAAACGTTGAAAGTATCGAGCTTGATGGCGAGTTCGACGCTATTGTCGGTCGGCTCGTCCTAATGTATCTACGCTCTCCAGCAGGAGTGCTGCGCAGATTGGTACAGCATTTGCGACCAGGAGGGATTGTGGCGTTCCAGGAACCTGACTTCGCGCCTACGAGAGCGCTACATGTGTCTGCTCATCCCCCTTGCCACTTGTGGGAGCAGACCTGCCATTGGATCGTGGAAACGTTTCATCGTACAGGAGTGCCAATGCGTATGGGATTAGACATGTATATCACCTTTCTAGATGCGGAACTTCCACCGCCACATCTAGAGTACGGAGCGCTCATTGGTGCAGGAGCAAACTGGTCTGGGTATGAGTACCTTGCTGGAATAGTGCGCAGCATGCTCCCGCTCCTCTTGGATTTTGGTATAGCAACTGCGGAGGAAGTTGCAGTCGAGACCTTAGCTGAACGCTTACGTGCAGAAGTGCTTAGCCAGCGGGCAGTAGTACGAGGAATGGAATTTGTCTCTGCCTGGGCACGTGAGGCGAAACTTTCAAATGAAGAAGGCTAGAGGAGATCTCCGCTATCTGCCGATAGGGCGTTCTATTATTGCTATCGTCAGCGCTCCTGGTAGTGGTAGAATTACAACGAGAATATGTATACTGTCGGTCTAACGGTATAAGATAGGACACGTAAGACTTTCGGGGATCGAGTCGTCTTATTCCCAATCCGCACAGTCACATCTTCTACTCTGAGCAAGCTAGTAAGTACAGGTAGGGCAGAGCCAAAATTCTGCTCCACCTGTGTACGAGGAACGCATCGTAGAGAAGACATGAAGCTTTTTCGCTGCTGCAAGCACGTATATCTAGCAGAAAGAGGAGAGACTTGTATGCTCATTCCAGCTTCTAGCATAAATGGTGAGCGCTTCGGCGAGCGGTATTTTCACCCAGGAATCCTGGGATGGGTAGATATTCTCTTTACAGTTTTGCAGCACAGCGTTTGCTATCTGTTTCTCTATAGCTTCCAATGCTTGTGTATTTGTTCTCTCTGGCTGTTGCGAGGGCACGTACAGAAAGAAGTCTTGTTGGGGCAACACCGAGTTGTGCATAACACTTGTCTCCTTCTAGCAGGCATATAAACCTTTCTGATAAGCATAGTATGCCAGACTAATGTGAAGATAATATGAAAAAAGTGTCACAAAATTGTTGCAAACACACTCAGCACTACAATTGACTTGGCACAAACACATTCCCCATATACATACTTCCTCTCCCACTCCTATAGACGCTCAAAGGTCTCTTTTTGTCGCTTGTTTTGGAGATCCGTCACAAATTGCTCGACATCAGTGGAGTTCCGACAGTGGATTACCTTGTACCGGTAGGGTTGCAACATGTGCAGGGTATAGAGATGCCCCTTAGCCGGATCTGTGGAAGTGTAGTACTTTCTGGCATAGCCGAGGAAGTGATAGAGCTTGCGCAGACCACGATGCCGATTAGTACCGGCAAGACTCAAACACAAGTGGCGCGTAAGAATGCGATAGCAGGCCACGCGCCAGGGGACATCAAGATAGATAATCTTATCGGCAGTTTGCAGAAGCTCATCTACCCAGCCGAAGTGCCCACCCTCTGTAACCCAGCCTGGTTGAATTGCAATGGTATGGATGTCGCGCAGTTTCACCTCTAGAGGACGCTCAGCACCATAGCCATTCTCCCAGCCAACAACATCCATTTCATAGAAAGGGATATTGAGCAATCTGGACAAACGCTTCGCCAACGTCGTCTTGCCACTACCAGTTCCACCTATGGTGTGGATACGCATCTTAAATCTCTCGCTTGCTGTATTTCCCATATCCTATCTTAAGAGGATACGCAGTTGCAAGAGGATAACACCATCCCACCTACCCACTATGCAAGAGGCGATGCAGTTGTGCGACTTCGAAATGGCGCATGCTAGCTACCCATAGGGTATTGAGCAGTAGAAGCGTGAGGGATGCCAGTACGATGGGTAGACGCCAGAGCAAGAGAATATTGGCCACAAGGCAGAAGAGAGAGTAAATTCTCTTGAGAGACGAGCTGATGAGTGGCTTCAGACCAAGCATTGTTCGATCTGCTGTGAGGATACTGCACTAAGGCATCTAACGTTTCGCAAAAGCTCGATTGTAAGGATGTCACATCGTATTGCCTATAAGAAGACTGACCAGGAAGAAATGTTCCTGGTCAGTCTTCTTATACAAGATTACCGCGTGACTAGCTCGAACTCGGAATTTGAGCTTTCTTGCTCCTTTGGAGGGGTGAGCAGGGTTTTGACGCGCTCTTTGCCAAGGGAGAGCAGCAAGGTGGGAATACGCGGGCCGGTGTCGCTGCCACAGATGAGGGTATAGAGCGCGACAAAAAATGTCCGCTGTGCCTGCTTCAGTTCGTCGGTGGGAGCGGCATCTGTTGGGAGACCGCGCACAACTTTGGGGATGCTGTACATCAGGCTGGTGAGCGCTTCGAGATTCCAGGAGCGGTCCAGTTCGTTGACAAGCATGCGAATGCTGGCACGATCCAGATCGGAGAAGCGTGCATACGCCTCCTCGTCGAAGCTGCTGCGGATGTGCGTGCGCTCGTCGTCGGGCAGGTAGTTGCTGATCCAGTTGCGCGCGCAGGTGAACCGTGGCTCTAGTTGTATACGCAGCGCTCCAAGCTCCTGGCTACTCTGCATATGCTGCGAGACGATGCGCAGCACCTGCTCTTCATTGCTCTGCGTCACGTCGAGAATCGAGGTCAGCAGCGAGAAGGGAGCGGGACGCTGTGTATAGACGACCGCTTCAGAACTCGTCTTTGTAGCACGCTCGAACGTACGTGCGTTGAGTTCGCTGGCGGAACCTTTCTCAACCTGGCGCAGCAGCGAATCCCATTCGTCGTACAGACGTAAGAGGCCCTGCCCGAAATCGATGTCGAACGCCTGGTTGTTGGCACGCCGGGCATAGAGCCAGCGTAAGAGTGCCGGTTCGATGATATCGAGGGCGGTATTGACAGTAGCAACAGTGCCGGCAGAGCTGGAAATTTTGGAGCGTCCACCCATACCAACAAAGGCGTAGCCAACGAAGGCTGGAGCGCGACCACCGTAGATCTGCTGCACGATCTTCTGTCCCACTGAATAGCTGCTGCCTGGAGAGGCATGATCTTCACCGCCTGGCTCGAAATCAACCTGCTCGTAGCGCCAGCGCATCGGCCAGTCAACCTTCCAGACCAACTTGCCCTGCACGCGCTCGTTGAGGCTGAACGAGTCATTGTGTCCACAGCTATCACAGGTATAAGTGATCGTTGCAGTTGCCTCGTCGTAGGCGGTGATGCGGGTTGTATCGCGTGAGCAGTTCTGGCAGTAGACGCGAAAGGGATAGTAGCTGCTGCGCCGCTCGTTCACAGTCTCCTGCTGCCCCTCATGTGTCTGATGCTCTGACAGAATATCGAAGATCTCCAGGCGCTGGCTCATTGCCAGCTTGATCTGCTCCACATAGTCGCCGCGTTGGTAAGCGACGGACTGACGGATGTAGCGTGGACGCACACCGATGCGATCCAGCCCCTGCGTGAAGTCGCTGATATAGCGCGTCGCATAGGAATCGTACTCGCCGAAGGGATCGGGCACGTCAGAGATCGGCATTCCTATATATTGTGCAAAGTCAGCGGAGACGCCCACCGGTACTTTACGGAAGCGGTCATAGTCGTCGAATGAATGGATATGATCCACGGTCCAGCCACGCGAACGCAGCTCTTCTGCCACCAGGTGCACGGTCATCACCTCGCGCAGATTGCCCAGGTGAATCGGGCCGGAGGGACTGATACCGGAGGCGCAGACAATCGTCGCCTGCTCTCCTTTTGTCTGCCGCACGTTGGTCTCAACACGGTCAGCAATTTTTGTAACCCAGTCAGGTTTCATCTTCCACAAAGCTCCATATCTTCTGTTAATCTTATGTATCATTGTACCAGTTTAGCAGAGAATTTTCATTATATATGAACAGAATTGGCTAATGCAGTATCTCACAACGGCGCGAAGAATGAGCACAATACTTTGGCCTCTCACTCCACCTTCTGAGTGGGACGAGTCTACCAGAGGAAGCTGAATAGGTCAAAGTAATTCTACAGCAGAAAAATGGATATGTTATCCAGTAATTCAGATTTTGAACGATAACCTGTCAAAATTGAACAACTTTAGAGACAAATCACGCATACTATGATGCAACTTTCTTCCTTTTCTGTTTCTATTATGTTATTCTTTATGATAAATATGTGTAATTCTGGTAAAATTGTTTTGAAATGAGAAAATCTATGACTATCTTTAAACTCTCAAAAGCAGTTCCCTGGTAGGTAAGTGTTGTATTTGTGGTCCTTGTTGTAGTGCTTGTCATGGTCCTTGTTGCCACACAGCGCTTTCTCGTTCGTTTTGTTCTCCCACTCCTAGAGGCTGCCGGCTGGCTGATCAATCTTACCTTTCTGAGATATGTTGTGCTGTTCCTTGTGATTGTGGGTGGTTTGCTTTTCGGGATTGCGAAACTGAAGCCAGGCGATATGGGACTTCGTATGTCAGATTTGCTACCTGGGATCGTGTTTACGGCGTTAGTATGGATCATGATTCAACTAGTAGCACTGGTATTGAATCTTGTAGCCTTCGGGCGTGTGACGGTTGATCACATCTGGCTGGAGCCGAGAGGTTTCACCTCAATGCTAGGGGCTCTTTTCTTCGGTCAACTTCTGGGCAATGCCCTGTTTGAAGAGATGACATGGCGGGGTTTTCTGCTGCCCCAATGCTACTTCAAGCTGACTAGACTCGATAACCATGTACGTACTCGCATAGGAATCGCGCTGCTGATTTCTCAACTCCTATTTGCTCTGTATCACATCCCTATACAACTGAGCAGTGGCGTGAACCCTCTTCAGCTTCCACTGGCCCTGCTTCCCATCTTGTTCATCGGTTTACTGCTTGCTGTCGTTTACCTACGTACTGGCAATTTGTTTCTTGTTGTCGGTCTGCATGCGCTCAATGACTATCTGACCATCCTTTTCTCTCCAACGTTCTTGAGCAATGACTTGCTGGGAGGGATCATAGTTTTTGTCTTTGTCCTGCTTCTGCTCATCTTTTGGCCTCTCTTCAGAAGAAGATTGCAGCCACAGCATGCTTACAAAGGGTGAGACTGACCGCTATCCGTGGTGCAGATACCTATCTTTACGTCGCTCGATTGTCTGGCCGCCTGTTGCCATAGCCAGGCAACAAGGCGGAATATCTATGCATGGCTTGAGTGGCGATCTGGTACGAGAAGGTCATGGTAGGGCAACGAAGCATATAACCAGCCTTATATATGATTCCGTACAGCCGCGACAAAATCGTTCGTACTTGCACCCCCTCCCTGGTCAACTGGTAAGACTCTTCCTTCTCGATAGATCTGGGCGATGGCATGCTCAAGGACGCGGGCTTGCTCAGGGTAGCCGAGGTAGTCGAGCATCATTGCGCCGGAGAGGAGCATGGCGGTGGGGTTGATGATGCCTTTGCCAACGAGGTCGGGAGCGGAGCCATGGACTGGCTCGAAGTAGGCGTAGTGCTCGCCATAGCAGGCGCTGGGCGAGAGGCCAAGACCACCGATAGTACCGCTTGAGACGTCGGCGAGGATGTCGCCATGCTCGTTGTTGAGGACGACGACATCGAGCGTTTCGGGCGCGGCTACCAGGCGGCGCGCGAGGTCGTCGATGAGAAACTCCTGGTAGCTCAGGCTTGGGTATTTGCCCACAGCCTCTTTGACGATGGTGCGGAAACGTCCGTCGGTGTTGGGCTGGATCGAGTATTTTGCGCCGAGGGTAACGCGTCCGGGGTAGCCCTCTTCCTGACGTTGCAGGGCGAGTGCGCAGGCGGCTGTGGCGACACGTTGCATCTGCTCGTCGGTAACGATTTTGACGGCATAGGCTCCAGCTTTCTCGACTGGCGGGGCTTGCCACCAGGAGATGCTGCTGGAGAGAGTTGAAAGTTCGGCAAGATCTCCTTCGCGTGGTGGGTACATGCCTTCAAGATTGTCACGGGCGATGACGTAGTCGATGCGCTCAGGATTGCGCATAGGGCTGTTGTAGCCAGGATACCAGCGGACAGGACGCACATTGATGTAGGTCTCTTTGCCCCAGCGCAGGTACCAGAGGATGGGACGGCTCGGCCCGCCGCTGGCCCCGAAAAGGGTGCAGTCGGCGTTGTCGATGGCCTGGCGCGTCTCGTCAGGGAAGGTGGTGCCGTAGCGTTGCTGCGCCTCACGTCCACAGGGAACCTCGACGAAACGGAGGGATGGAACGAGCTGGCGCAGAATTTCGACGCTTGGGCGCATCACCTCCGGTGCTGCGTCATCTCCCGCGATGACGCAGATGGTGGGAGGAGATGAGAAATGGCGACGGTTCATCGCAGTGTCCCCTCCTGCTGGATGTAGTTGACGATACCACCTGCCGCTACGATGCGCGCGACGAAGGGATCAAGCGGCTCGGACTGGAAGGTCTGGCCGGTAGTGAGGTTGCGAATGCTGCCGCGTTCGAGATCCACGTCGAGTTCCTGGCCGTCCTCGCTATTGAGTGAGGCGTCTTCACAGATGAGAATAGGAAGCCCGATGTTGACAGCATTGCGATAGAAGATGCGAGCAAAACTGCGCGCGATCACGACTTTGACGTTGTTGGCGAGGATCGCAGCTGGTGCGTGCTCACGGGAGGAACCGCAGCCGAAGTTGTGCCCGGCTACGATCACGTCTCCTGACTGTACGTCTGTCGGAAAGTCGGGGCGTACTTCGCAGAGGCAGTGCTTTGCGAGTTGTGCGCGATCGGTTGTGACGTTGTAGCGTCCGGGTATGATTACGTCGGTGTTTACGTTGTCACCAAGTTTCCAGACACGGCCCATGATTATGATCCTTTCAATTTATATGTGCTACGCACGATTTTTACGCTTCTAAGAACTCTCTCGGATCGGTGATGTGGCCGGTGAGAGCGGTGGCGGCAACGGTGGCGGGGCTGGCGAGGTAGATCTCGGCTGTGGGATCACCCATACGCCCTGTGAAGTTGCGATTCATGGTAGTTAGTGAACGTTCGCCAGGGCCGAGAACGCCCTGGTGCCGACCGATGCAGGGACCGCAACCGGGAGTGCCGATTGAGGCTCCGGCTTCGATGAAGACATCCAGGTAGCCACGATGCATGGCCTCCTTGTAGACTTCGCGCGAGACAGGGACAACAACCATGCGCACGTCGGGATGCAGTTTTTTGCCACGCATGATGTTTGCCGCAATCTCCAGGTCGTCCAGGCGTCCGTTGGTACAGGTGCCGAGGAAGAGCTGGTCGATCTTGATGTGCTCGACCTCGTGTGCCGGGACGACGTTGTTGACATCGGGCGGGCAGGCGATGGAGGGTTCGAGCTGCGAAACGTCGATCTCGATGACACGTTCGTAGTGCGGGTTCTGTGGCGTGAGCATAGGGTAGTCTTCGTCTGTGCGGTCACGTAACCAGGCACGGGTTGTCTCGTCGGGAGCCATCAGGCCGGCTTTGCCACCCATCTCGATTGCCATGCTGGTAAAGGTGAAACGTTCGCTCATAGAGAAGCGCGAGACGAGGTCGCCGGTATATTCGAGCGCACGGTAGTTCGCGCCATCGACTCCGATCTGGCGCACAATTTCCAGGCTGACATCTTTGGCGAAGACACCATGCGGCAGCGTTCCAGTCAGACGCACGTTGATTGTGGTGGGGACGCGGAACCAGGTGCGTCCGGTTGCGTAGGCTACACCGATATCGGTTGAACCCATGCCGGTGGCAAAGGCACCAAGCGCGCCATAGGTGCAGGTATGGCTATCCGCGCCGACGACGACACTGCCAGGAAGGACGAAGCCGTGCTCCATCATCACCTGATGGCAAACGCCTTCCTGCAGGACCGGAATATTCTGCTCTTTAGCAAACGTGCGCACCTCGCGTTGCAGGGTTGCCGATGCGATGGAGGCGGCAGGGACGATGTGATCGAAAATGATATGCGAGCGCTGCGGATCAAAGACGCGGCCCCCGTTCTTCTGGGCAAGCTTCCGAAATGCCTGGATTGCCAGGGGCGTGGTGGTATCGTGACTCATTACCCGATCAACATCTACGACAATCGTCTCGCCCTCATGAACGGGACGGCCCAGTTTGTAGCTAAAGATTTCTTCGGTTAGCGTTCCCATACGAGGTTTCCTTTCTCCTGGTACCATGCATGAATAAAGATATCAACTTCCTCATTGCTCAATGCGCCGTTTTCCGCGCGCTCTTTGAGCGCCTGCGTCAGGTGCGTGACTTCCGCTGAGTCCAGTTGCAGACCGAGTGCGGCGGCGCGATGTCCAACAGCGTAGCGCCCGGTGACGCGTGAGCCGACATCAACGTGGCGCACCAGGCCGAAGTCGTGCGGATCGAGCACTTCGTACGCGCGCGGATTGTGCAGGACAGCTTTAGTATGTACACCTGCGCGATGGGTAAAGGCGCAAAATGAGGTGATCGGCATATTAAAAGGAATGTGAATGTCCAGACAGTTCGCCACGTATTGATCAACATCGGCGAGCTTTGTCAGATCGTACGTCGAGAGCAGTTCTGGATAATGGATGTATAATTGCGCGACTACGCCACTGAGGGAGGCAATGCCGTTACGCTCACCGATGCCCATGACGGCAACGTCGAGACAGTCGGCCCCACCTTCAAAGGCGGCGATGGTATTGGCGATAGCACAGCCGGTATCGTTGTGGCCATGAAACTCGATGCCCACCTGCGGATAGCGGTCGGCGACGAGCCGGACAAGACCCTCGACCTGGCGTGGCGTGGCGATTCCCACAGTGTCGGGAAGACCGATGCGCTGGACGCCTGCAGCGACGACGGCGTCAAAGACCGTGAGCAGATCGACCAGGTCACTTCTAAACGCGTCCTCGGCAGAGAAGCGGACATAGCGTCCCGCCGCACGAATGCGCCGGATCAGGGGGACCGCCTCCGAGACGATCTGATCGATACGCCGTCCGTGACTCGAAGAGCGAATCTCGGAGGAGGTGCCGAAGAAGAGATTCAGCCCATGCACAGGTGTGTCCAGGGCAGCCTGTACGTCTGCTTCGACGCAACGTACGTGCGAAACGATGTGCGCACGCAGATTCAGTTCGCACAGAGCCGCAATCGCAGTACGCGTTTCGGGAGACGAGACCGGCGATGGCACCTCGATATAACGAACGCCGACCGCGTCAAGCAGGCGAGCAATCTGTAAACGCTGTTCCAGAGTGAAATGCGTTTTGATAAACTGCTCCCCCTCGCGCAAGGTCGAGTCAAGAATAGCAAGACTTCTCATAATACTGTTCCCTTTTACGATGCAAGTTCTTTGAGCACCAGCTCAAGAACTGAGATCGCATGCAGATACTCGTGAATGCGTATATGCTCCTGCGGCGTGTGGTCAAGGCGTGCGTCTCCCGGTCCATATGCAACGATATTTTCGCCCCAGACCGGGCCAACAACGTTCATATCTGATGTGCCTGTTTTGTATTTGAAACCCGGTTGAACTCCGGTTGCGCGTAGGGCGGAGATAAAGGTACGTGCGAGGGGGACGGTGCGCGATGATTGAAAGGCTGCCTCCTCACCAGAGAAGCGTATAGTAATCTCATCCTCGTAAGCCCAGCGCGTGAGTTGACTGCGCAGGTAGGAGGTGTCGAAGGCCGGGGGCAGGCGATAACCAAGCGTGAAACGTGTGTGCTCTTCCAGTCCATCCTGTTCACTGGCGATGCTGCGCAGTGTAACCTGCAGCGAGGCGAAGGGGGAGCAGCTAGCATGGCGCGCATTCCACTCAGTTGCAGAGAGCCGTGCGCGCTCCCAGAACGCGGTCGCAACCTCACAACTGGTTGCTGAGGGACCTGCGCTATGACTGGATGAACGCGTCACACAACCGTCGAGCAAGAGCCGACCCTTGTAACCGATAGTAACAGATGAACTACCACTCGGTTCACCGATGATACAGGCGGAGGGCCGATAGCGCTGAAGGACGCCACGTGCGCCACGCGAGGTGGCTGCCTCCTCCTCAACCGCACCAACCACTATTATAGGAACGCCTTTTTGCTCTGATCTCGCCACGCGTGAGGCAGCGCAGAGGAATGCGGCAAGCGGTCCCTTGGCGTCAACTGCTCCACGTCCGTAAAGGATGCCCTCTTCCAGCCGTACAGGGATGTTACCGGGAACTGTGTCCATATGGCCGAGTAGCACAACAGGTTGAGGGGAAGTTGCGGACGCAATAAATCGGGTCCCTATTTCACTCGCAATGAATTGCGGGGAGGGGGAGAGTTCGGTGGTGCTGGCGATGAGGTTGCCGACCTCATCGACGTGGGCGTGGAGGCCCATTGAGCAGGCCTGTTCGGCGAGGTAGTGTGCGAGGGCGCTCTCCTGGGTCGAGAGGCTGGGGATGGTGAGCATGTTGTGCAATAAGCCGACCTCAGCGGTCTCCCGTTCGCTCTCGGATGACTGAGAGAGCGAGGATTCCTGAGAGATGTGCTGGACCGGCTTCGATTTTTGAGAAGAGGGAGAGAGTAACTCTTCAATTGTGTCGAGGACGGTGTCGAGCTGGCTTTCGCTAATGACTAGTGGGGGTAGGAGGCGCAGGACGTTTGGTCCAGCAGGGAGAGCGAGGATGCCGCACTCTGCGAGCGTTTCGAGATAAGGTTGCACACGACGATTTAGCTCGATGCCGATCAGCAGGCCACGTCCGCGTACTTCGCGGATGAGGGGCGAGTGGAAAGCGCGCAGGCGCGTCAGGGCGTACTCACCCAGAGTGGCGGCACGTTCGGCAAGCTGTTCGCGTTCCAGAATATCGAGTGTTGCGAGGGCGGCGGCGCAGGCGAGGGGGTTGCCGCCGAAGGTGCTGCCGTGAACACCTTTGCCAATACGTCCGCTCTCCATCACGCGTGGACCCAGGCCAATTGCGCCCATCGGGACACCACCAGCCAGGGATTTGGCGAGGCAGAGGATGTCAGGCTGAACGTTATACTGTTCGCAGGCGAAGAGCGTGCCGGTGCGTCCGAAGCCGGTCTGCACCTCATCAATGATCAGGAGAGCGCCGCGCTCGTGACAGAGTTGGGCAAGTTCCTGGATATACTCCTCGTTGGCAACGTGCACACCACCTTCGCCCTGCACCAGCTCGATCAGGACCGCCGCCGTCTCTTCGCCTATTGCCTCCCGTGCGGCTGCGAGGTTGTTATAGCGGATATGTGTAACGCCGGGCAGAAGCGGTGCGAAGGGTTCGCGATAATGTGGCTCCCAGGTAGTGGAGAGCGCTCCCATACTGCGCCCGTGAAAGCCGCGCAGGGTAGCGATAATGCCTGTCCGACCAGTTGCCAGGCGCGCGAATTTGAGTGCGCCTTCAACCGCTTCTGTGCCACTGTTGCAGAGAAAGAAGTGGGAGAGACCGGAAGGTGTGATCTCTGCCAGGCGCTCTAGCAGATCTGCTCGCACGTCGTTGTAGACGATTTCGGGACAGGTAATCAGGCGTTGCGCTTGGGCTGCGATTGCGGCAGCGATCTCAGTGCGCCCGTGGCCGATGTTGGCGACGCCGTGTCCGGCGCTGCAATCGATAAATGAGCGGCCTTCGGCATCCTCCAGGACTGCACCGTTGCCGCGTACAATGACGATTTGACGCTTGCCATAGACACCGCTGGTGTAGGTGTTTTCTCTTTCGATAATTGTACTCATGCGGCATTTCTCCTGCTAATCTGGCTAATCCAATGGTGAGCATGTGGAGCGTGGGTACACTCCGACGACATCGGGCGCGGTGGGCGCACAACGGGCGCGATACATCTGGCCCCTATTTCCCGCGCCATAAATGGCTGTGATTGTTGGTTAATTTGTTAGAAGTTAAAGTACGGCTTCAGCGAGTTCTCTGGTGTTTTGCATGTTTACGTTGGTTGAATTGGTGATGGTTGTGCCGGAGCCTTGCAGAACGGCGTGAAGGGATGCGTTGCCGATGCAGATGCGGGCGACGCCACCATCGAGGGCTTCTTGCGCTCCAAGCAGTTTCTTGCGCATACGACCTTTTGCGTGGTGCATGACGCTGTCGAGCTGGGAGGCTGGGATGGAATGGATAACGGTACGCGTATCCTCGACATCCCTGAGCAGGCCAACGACGTTGGTCATGATAACGAGCGTTTCGGCGTGAAGGGCGGCAGCTACGGCGGCGGCGGCGCGGTCTCCGTCCACGTTGAGGCGCTCTCCCCCGTGACTGAGTGCCAATGGTGCAATAACAGGTGTGTAGCCAGCATCAAGCAATTGGTGTAAGAGAGAGGCATTGACCGCTTCGATCTGACCTGTGTAGTCGTCACGTAAGACCTGGACACGCCCTTCGGGTGTGACCGAGCGAACAACGGCTTTGCGACGAGCTAGCAGCAAGCGGCCATCCACACCTGCCAGTCCAAGGGCGTTGACACCCTGACCCTGTAGATCGGCGACCAGTTCGGTGTTGATCTGACCCGCCACAGCCATGGCGAATATGCGCAGGGTTTCGCTGTCGGTATAGCGACTGCTCATCCCGTTAGGCGAGGTGATCATGCGAATGGCATGGCCGAGTTGTTCGCAAAGTGTATTGGTGAGATCGGAACCACCGTGGAGCAGGACGACACGCTGTCCTGTGACGACCAGACTGGCGATCTCTCGAACGATGTTCGCGGTGGCAACTTCTGCAGCCCCACCGATTTTTATGACAAGCGTCATGGTTTGCTCCGTTCTTCCTTATATCGTGTGCTCTACCAGTTCCAGAAAGTGGTGAGAGCCAGGAGGTACAATGTTACAGGTGTAAAAGCATGTATCAGCGTTCATGTATGATTGCATTTGTTGGAGATCCAAAAAAGTCTTCCTTATATTGGATGCAGGCCGGGGAAGGTGAGACCGAGTGTTTCGTCCCAGCCAAACATGGCGTTGAGTGCCTGTACACCTGTTCCAGCAGCTCCTTTCATCAAGTTGTCGAGAGCGGAGAGGACGACGACGCGCTGCTGCTCACTGTCCAGCTCGAAGCCGATGTCGCAAAAGTTGCTGCCAGCGAGAATTTTCGGCTCTGGATAGCGATAGACGCCGTTACGCTCCTTGACGATGCGCACAAACGGTTCCTGTCCGTACGCTTCGCGGTAGATGCGCCAGAGAGCGCGCTCGTCAAGACGCTCGTTGATAAAGACATGGGCGGTGACAAGGATGCCACGCACGAGTTCAATAGCGGTGGCAGAGAAGGCGACAGTTTGCTGTAGATTCTCACCTCCGCTGACGCGTCCGAGTTCCTGGATCAGTTCGGCGGTATGGCGATGGCCGGTTGGCTCAAACGAACGGACAGCCCCACTACGATCGGGGTGATGGCTGCTCGCTCCAGGCGTTGCTCCTGCTGCCGAGGAGCCGACTTTCGCTTCCAGAACCAGGGGCAACTGTGCATTGACGATGCCAGCGCGATAGAGCGGAGCGAGACCCAGAATAGCTGTCGTCGCCATACAGCCCGTGCCGCTGACAAGACTGGCCTCAGGCAGTTCTGCGCGATGCAGTTCAGGTAGGCCGTAGACAGCTTCGGCCAATAAAGCCGGTGCAGCGTGCTCTTGCCCGTACCAGTGCTGAAAGAGTTCGGGGGAACGCAGCCGGAAATCGCCCGACAGATCGATCACGCGTAACGCAAGGCCACGATAGCGTTCGATAGCCTCAGATGATCTGCCGTGTGGCAGGCAGAGAAAAAGAACATCGCACTGTGTAAGGTCATCTGGATGACAGTAACGCAGCGTTGTCACTTTGCGCAGGTTCGGGTGGGTGCTATGCAGGAAATGACCCGCAGAGCTACTGGAGGCAACCTGAACGATCTCCACCTGCGGATGAAAGAGGAGCAGGCGCAGCAGTTCACCACCTGTATAGCCGGAGCCACCGACGATTGAAACGCGAATGCGACTCATAATGCCACTCCTTCCCGCACATGGCTCAGCACATAGTCGAGCATCTCATGTGGAATATTTACACCTGTTGGCGCGATGCTGTTGCGGAACTCCATGGTTGCGTTGATCTCGTTGATAAGCAGACCACGCTCAGGGTCTTCAAACACGTCGATTGCCAGGATACCGCCGCCAACCGCCTGCGCCGCTCGTGTACATAGATTGTCTAGCTCCGGGGTGACCAGGCAGTTCGTTGTCACGGCACCGCGCGCGGTGTTCGTTACCCAATGTTCACTGGTGCGATAGATGGCGCAGATCGTGCGTTCACCCACGACAAAGGCGCGAATGTCACGCTGTGGCTTGTCGATGTGCTCTTGAATATAGTGAATGTGGTGAGAGTAGGAGCCGAGCGTTTCCTGATGTTCGAGCACCGCTTCAGCGGCGTCGCGATCATTGACGCGTGCAAGCAAGCGCCCCCAGGAGCCGGTAACAGGTTTGAGCACAGCCGGATAGCCAAGCGTTTCAATACCCTCGATTGCGTGCGCTACGTCAAAGGCAAGCAGAGTGCGCGGGATGGGAAGGCCAGCGCGCTGGAGAGCCAGCGTGGTCAGCAGCTTATCGTTACAGGTGGCCGTGGTAGCCGCCGAGTTGAAGACTGGTATGCCCCAGTGTTCGAGCACCTGAGAGACGACGAGGCCACGTGATTGGCTAACGCTGCGACAGAGCACGGCATCATACGCTTGCCAGCGCTCGGCAGGTTGCGCCAGGTCAAACAGCAGTTCGCCGTCGTCGATTACGTCAAAATCGATGCAGCGCTGGCGCAGTGCCTCAACCAGCAGTTTCTCTTCTACACGAATGCGGGATGCTAGAATAGCCAGGCGCATGAGCGTTCCCCTTCCCTTTTAAATGACGCAGATACGGTAACAGGTGATGAATCGCGGCGGACGCGATAAATCAGGTCCCTACGCT